>JBDNAQ010000352.1:0-2893 GCA_039768345.1 Flavobacteriaceae bacterium | reverse complement strand
TCCTCATCTCCGGCGTGAAATTTAGGGTCAGCAATATCGTGTAGTAATGCACCCAGAGCTACGATTAAAAGATCCGCATTTTCCTTTTCAGCAATTTGCATGGCCGTTCTGTAAACCCGTTGAATATGAAACCAATCATGACCCGCTTCGGCCCCATCCAGTTGTTTTTTAACAAAGGCAACAGTACGTTTTATACACTCTTTTTTGTCCATCAGTTTTCCTTTATACCACGGGTTATCGTGGATTCCAACCGCTCGATAATATCATCTGGTGATCCCTTGATCTCTATGGGCTCATGCACCTTGAATTTCAGGTGACAACCCAGGCCATAGGGAAAGGATCCATAGCGTAATATCTTCCAGCTATTATTAATACTCAATGGTACAAGGAGAGCAGAAGGAGACGTCTTTATCAGCATTTTAAGTCCGGTGGGCTGAAACTTTTTAGGACTGCCGTTATGACTTCTGGTCCCTTCAGGAAATATCACAGCACTTCTTTTGTGTTCCTCGATATACCTTCCCAGCTTCGCGATTTGCGTTACGGCCTGCTTACTATCTTTTCTGTTTATCAGTACCGATCCGCCATGGCGTAGGTTAAAAGAAACACTGGGAATGCCTTTGCCCAGTTCAATTTTGCTCACAAATTTTGGATGAAAATGTCTTAAATACCAGACTATAGGTGGAATATCGTACATGCTCTGATGATTGGATACGATAATCAGTGGGCGATCCTTAGGCAGACTGTGTGGATTATCAAAACTATAACGGGTTCCCAGGATATGGGTACATCTTAGTATGCAAAGATTGAGAATAGCAACGCTTTTATGATGTGCCTGGTAACCGAAGAACTTTATACAGATCCATTGAACCGGATGAAAGACAACCAGTGTGATGCCAAAGAAAATAAAGTATATCGCCGTGAGCGGGTAGGCCAGAAACTTTTGCATGCTACAAAAATAAAAAACCGCCCCAAATGGGCGGTTTGTTCGGAATGTCAAATTCTAAAGCCAGAGAAATTACTGCCTAGTCGCTTTAGCAGTGCTCGTTAAAGGCTTCGGTTAGGTTTTCAGCGATCATCTCTGCCGGTCTGCCTTCAATATGATGTCTTTCGATCATATGCACCAACTCACCGTCCTTGAACAGTGCCATGCTTGGTGAAGAAGGAGGGAAAGGGATCATCAGATTACGCGCTGCATCAACAGCCTCGGTATCAACACCGGCAAATACGGTAACCAGCCGATCGGGGCGCTTGCTGTTTTGCAGGCTCAGCTTTGCAGCTGGCCTTGCATTGGCGGCCGCACAACCACAAACGGAGTTTACTACCACCAGGGTAGTTCCATCGTTTTGAATCGCTTGTTCCACCGCTTCTGACGTGTATAATTCTTCGAAGCCGGCTGATGCCAGATCTTCTCTCATTGGTTTCACTAATTCTGCAGGATACATAGTTTCAATTTTTTTGTTTTGATAAAGGCACAAAGATAACCAATTTGTACGACTAATATTCTTTAACTTGCCGGGCTGTAATGCATTATATCTGGCCGATAGGCTATATTAGCGGAAATTATTAAGAAGGAATGATTAAATGGTTTGCAGCCATCATTGGATTTTTGATTTTCAGGCTCCCCGGGGCACTTCTTGGATTTGTTATCGGGAGTTTGATGGACAATATGGGAAGGTCGGGAGGCGGCGGATCACTTTTCGAAGACCTTACCAGGCAAAAGGTGTCACCAGCCGATTTTGAACTCAATCTACTTACACTTTGCTCGATCGTCATAAAAGCCGATGGACAGATAAGTCAGCGGGAAATGGATTATGTACAGCGCTATTTTCTCCAGACTTATGGAAAGGAACGGGCTAATGCCATATTTAGAACCTTTAACGAAGTAAACAAAAAAAGGGAAATCTCGGCCTATCGCGTATGTACCTTCCTCAACCAACGCACCCGTTATGAAGTACGATTACAACTGGTCCATTTCCTTTTTGGGATCGCCCAGGCCGACGGCGCTGTTAGTCAGGCTGAAATAAACAAACTTTATGAGATTGCAGGTTATTTCAGGATCAATGCCAACGATTTTGCCAGCATCAAAGCCATGTTTATCAAATCGGCAGATAATGCCTATAAGATATTGGAAATCGAAAAGTCGGCTTCGGATGATGAGGTAAAAAAAGCCTATCGGAAAATGGCAAAAAAATACCATCCGGATAAGGTGCTTACGGAAAATGAAGCAATTAAAAAAGGTGCGGAGGAAAAGTTCAAACAGGTACAAAAAGCCTATGAACAGATCCAGAGCGAAAGAGGCCTCTGATGCTTCCAGGCCCATATTGCATCATATAATACCGCCGGTCGATTTTAATTAAAAATTAACCGATTAAGGTTGTAATGCTTTTCCAAAGCCGGTATCTTAGCATTGCACATCAGACTAAGTAAAAACTACACGAGTTATCTATGGCGCCGGATAAACAGCAAAAATACGACAAGGCTTATCTCAAAATGGCATATGAATGGGGAAAATTGTCTTATTGTAAAAGGCGGCAGGTAGGGGCTATTGTGGTAAAGGATCGGATGATCATCTCAGACGGTTATAACGGAACACCTACCGGATTTGAAAACTTCTGTGAGGACGACGAGGGGTATACAAAATGGTATGTCTTGCATGCTGAGGCCAATGCACTGTCAAAACTCGCGGCCTCAACCCAATCGAGTATTGGGGCGACTTTATACATCACGCTTTCTCCTTGCAGGGAATGCAGTAAACTCATCCATCAGTCTGGTATCAGGAGGGTGGTGTATCAAAAGGCCTATAAAGATGACTCCGGTCTGAGATTCCTGGAAAGAGCCGGAGTGGAATTGAAACATCTACCTGTAACAGAAAACGTCCTCTGAAGACTTATTA
>JBDNAQ010000054.1:0-2995 GCA_039768345.1 Flavobacteriaceae bacterium | reverse complement strand
TCTCTTTGGGAATATCTCTTGATAATGAGGACTGCCCACAAAAGATCATTTGAACACCAGCATTGTGAAGCTCCTTTAGGAGCTGATAATTGGGATTATCAACCCCATATTTCAGTCGGTAAGCCTCCGGCAACATAATATCTTTAGAAGCCTTATTATGTACTACTATAACCGCCTTGATCTGATCAACAGGAACGCCGCTTTGGGCATGCATGTTGAGATATCGGGCTACCGTCTCGATCCAGGGGTTGAGCTGGTCTGGTGCCTCAGGGCTGTTCATAATGTCGAATACAGCTTTAAAGACTAATGTAGTATCCGTTGGGTAATCGGGTTTATCGATATCCCATACTTTTCCAAAATCGGTAATTACTGGTCCTGAGGATTTCACTTGGGAATACAGCTCCTGCTGCAGTACAACTAATAAAAATAGGATTATGAATCTTACCATATAAAAGTATCGGGCTATCATAGAATTTCTAAATATATTCAAATTGATGAAACTCTGTGCCCGCATTTTTGGAATAATTAAAAATCATCTTTTTCATGCGATGAAATATGGCTAAATTCACACGATAAAATGTTCGAACCTTGAAGGAGTATTTAAATGAACTGAATGAAGCGCAAAAAGCGCCGGTATTGCATAAGGAAGGACCCTTGATTGTGATTGCTGGTGCGGGATCGGGCAAAACACGAGTACTTACATATCGCATCGCCCACCTGATGGAACAGGGGGTAGATTCTTTTAATATTCTGGCTTTAACTTTTACCAATAAGGCGGCCAGAGAGATGAAGAAGCGTATTGCAGAACTGGTAGGAGGTTCTGAGGCCAAGAATTTATGGATGGGTACGTTCCATTCGGTATTTGCCAGACTACTGAGATCCGACGGGCCTAAACTGGGCTACCCCAGTAATTTTACCATTTACGACACCCAGGACAGCCAGCGTCTTATCGCCTCTATTATTAAGGAGATGGGACTCGATAAGGACATCTATAAATACAAACAAATTCAAAACCGGATCTCTTCTTTTAAGAATAGTCTTATCACGGTTAAGGCATATTTTCAAAATCCGGAGCTCATGGAGGCAGATACCATGGCTAAGCGTCCTAAGCTGGGGGAAATATACAAGAACTACGTGGATCGTTGCTTTAAAGCGGGTGCTATGGATTTCGATGATCTCTTGCTGCGGACCAACGAGTTACTAAACAGGTTTCCGGATGTACTGGCCAAGTATCAGGAGCGCTTTCGCTATATTCTGGTCGATGAGTATCAGGATACGAATCACTCTCAATACCTCATTGTAAGGGCATTGGCCGACCGTTATCAGAATATATGTGTAGTTGGAGATGACGCACAAAGTATTTACTCTTTCCGCGGTGCGAATATTACCAATATTCTGAATTTCCAGAGGGATTACGATGATGTGGCGGTGTATCGGCTGGAACAGAATTACAGGTCGACAAAGAATATTGTTAATGCGGCCAATTCGATCATTGCCAATAACAAGCATCAACTCGAAAAAGTGGTGTGGACCGCAAATAGCGAAGGGCCAAAAGTAAAGTTGCACCGTAGCCCAACCGATGCGGACGAAGGCCGTTTTGTGGCGAGCTCTGTTTTTGAGCATAAAATGCAACAGCAAATGCCCCATTCCGATTTTGCGGTTTTATATCGTACCAATTCTCAATCCAGAGCTATCGAGGACGCTATGAGGAAAAGAGATATTCCTTACCGGATTTTTGGAGGGCTCTCATTTTATCAGCGCAAGGAGATCAAAGATCTGTTGTCGTATTTACGTCTGGTTATCAACCCAAAAGATGAGGAAGCCCTGAAGCGGATCATCAATTTTCCAGTTCGGGGTATTGGTCAGACAACGATAGACCGTCTTACCATTGCCGCAAATCATTACTCGCGATCAATATTCGAAATAATCGAGAACCTGGATAAACTCGATTTGAAAATCAATTCCGGTACCAGGCGAAAACTCGAGGACTTTGCAAATATGATCAGGAGTTTTCAGATCATGAATCAGGAAGCCGATGCCTTTACACTGGCAGAGCATGTTGTAAAGAAATCAGGATTACTTGTTGAATTTAAAAAGGATGGTACCCCTGAGGGAGTTACCCGAATAGAAAACCTGGAGGAACTTCTTAACGGAATCAAAGACTTTGTAGAAGGACAAAAGGAACTTGCCGATGCCAAAGGAGATCTCACCGAGTTTTTAGAGGATGTAGCCCTCGCCACAGATCTTGACAATGATAAAGGTGATAGCGATCGGGTAGCCTTGATGACAGTTCATATGGCTAAGGGCCTCGAATTTCCTTATGTATATATCGTAGGGCTTGAGGAAGACCTCTTTCCCTCGGCCATGAGCATGAATACCCGTAGCGAACTGGAAGAAGAACGACGGCTTTTTTATGTCGCGCTAACCCGAGCCGAAAAGCAGGCGTATATTACCTATACGCAGAACCGTTATCGTTGGGGAAAACTCATCGATGCCGAACCCAGCAGGTTCATCGAGGAGATAGATGAAGCTTTTGTAGAAGATTTGACACCCGCGTCAACCTATACCTATAAACCCTTTGTTAGTCCGGATATATTCGGAAACGGTGGCGGCCCACGCAAGGCTCCGGCAAAAATTTCTAGGAAGATTTCCCCGGCCGATAATCAATTGCGCAAATTGCGGAAGTTAAAGCCTGGCCTTTCCAAGCCTATAGGCAACACAGATCAGGCGGTCTTGGAACTCGAAGTGGGCACGCTTGTTAACCACAGTCGGTTTGGAAAGGGTAAGGTCTTAAAAGTTGAAGGTAGCGGGCACGATAAAAAGGCCGAAATCCAGTTCGCAAAAGGAGACGCCAAGAAACTCCTTCTGCGCTTCGCCAAGCTGGAAATCCTGTAAGCCCACCCCCTGAATTCTAGTATATGAAAGCAGAACGGATTAAGATCTATGAAGAAAATCCCAACCCAAAAGCTATAGACCGGGTAGTGGAAATCTTGCG
>JBDNAQ010000053.1:0-2823 GCA_039768345.1 Flavobacteriaceae bacterium | reverse complement strand
TTTTCATTTTCTAATTTCTTAATGGTTTACCCGTTTTTAGCATATGTTGAATCCTCTCAAGGGTTTTGCGTTCTGTGCAAAGCGATAAGAATGCCTCACGCTCCAGGTCGAGAAGATACTGTTCACTTACGTAGCTGGCTTCAGATAAATCGCCACCGGCCATTACATATGCCAGTTTATCGGCGATCTTCTTATCGTGTTCGGATATATAATGAGCTGCTTCCATGGAGTCTGTCCCGACCAGGAACATTCCCAATGCCTGTTTCCCCAGCACTTTCACATCTTTTCTGGGGACTGGCTGTGAATAGCCCGTTTCCGCCAGTAATTTGGCATAGGCTTTAGCCGTTGCCAGTTGCCGGTCTTTATTGACAACTATTACGTCTTTTCCTTTTTCAAGAATGCCGAGATCGAAGGCCTCATAAGCCGAGGTAGAGACTTTGGCCATTCCTATGGTAAGGAAGTATTCCTGAAGCACATTAAGTTCAACATCATTTTTCCTGAACAAATCGGATGCACGTAAAGCCATTTCCTTGGAGCCACCTCCGCCGGGAATGACTCCTACTCCAAATTCCACCAGGCCAATGTAAGTTTCTGAAGCGGCTACAATCTTATCGGCATGTAATGAAAGTTCACATCCGCCGCCCAGACACATGCCATGAGGTGCAGAAATGGTCGGGATAGACGAGTAGCGCATCCGCATCATGGTATCCTGAAACATTTTTACTGCCATGTTGAGTTCGTCGTACTCCTGTTCTACGGCCATCATGAAGATCATGCCAATATTTGCACCTACAGAAAAATTCGCTGCCTGGTTACCCACTACCAGGGCCTGAAAATCCTTTTCCGCGAGATCGACTCCCTTATTGAGGCCTGCAAGGACATCACCATCGATGGTATTCATTTTAGATCTGAATTCCACATTTAGCACGCCATCACCAAGATCTTCTATCACCACACCTCTATTCTTAAAGACCTCTTTTGAAGCCCTGATATTGTTCAGAATGATAAAGGCATCCTGGCCGGGAACCTTTTCCATGGTATTATTACCAATATCGTAGAAGTATGTGGCTCCATCTTTTACCGTATAGAAAGAATTGTGTCCGGCCTCCTTGAGTTGAGTTACCCAGGCGGCAACTTGCTGGCCTTCGGCCCCGATCAATTCAAGGCCTTTGTCGAGCCCGATGGCATCCCATATCTGAAAAGGCCCGTGTTCCCATCCAAAACCGGCCTTCATCGCATCATCGATCTTATAGATGTCGTCTGCTATTTCGGGAATCCTGTTCGAAACGTAGGCAAAAAGTGAACCGAAACTCTTTCTATAGAATTCACCGGCTTTATCCTTGCCTGAAATCAATACAGGAAAGCGATCTATAACATTCTCTATGCTTTTAGTTAATTCGAGGGTGGTAAAAGAAGCCTTTTTCTTCGATCTGTATTCCATGCTTTCCAGATCGAGGCTAAGAATTTCACTCTTACCGTTCTTGTCCTTAACTTTTTTGTAAAAACCCTGGCCGCTTTTGCTGCCCAGCCAATTATTCTCAACAAGTGTTTGAATAAATCCAGGTAATTTGAATAGTTCATGACGTTCATCCTCCTTGCAATTATCATAAATACCATTGGCCACATGTACCAGGGTATCGAGCCCTACAACGTCTACAGTTCTAAATGTAGCAGACTTTGGCCGGCCGATGACGGGTCCGGTAAGTTTATCGACTTCCTCTACGGTTAGTCCCATTTCCTTAACCATGTGGAAAAGGCTTTGAATACTAAATATTCCGATGCGATTTCCGATAAAGGCCGGGGTGTCTTTGGCAATTACAGGTGTTTTTCCGAGGAATTTATCTCCATAGACATTCAGAAAATCGATCACTTCCGGTTTGGTGTTCGGCCCGGGAATAATCTCGAAAAGTTTTAAATAACGAGGGGGATTAAAGAAGTGAGTCCCGCAAAAATTCTCCTGGAAATCCTCGGAGCGTCCTTCGTTCATAAAGGAAATTGGGATTCCAGAGGTATTAGAAGTAACCAGGGTGCCCGGTTTTCTATGCTCCTCGATCCTGGCGAAAACCTGCTGTTTAATATCCAGGCGTTCCACCACCACTTCGATGATCCAGTCAGCTTCGGCAATTTTAGAGATATCGTCCTCCAAATTTCCGGTGCTAATCCTGCTCGCAAATTTTTTATGGTAGATAGGCGAGGGGTTCGATTTCAGCGCTTTGGCCAATGAGGAATTAACTATTCTATTCCTGACCGCCTTGTCTTCTAAGCTAAGGCCTTTTGCTTGCTCAATTTCATTAAGTTCCCGGGGTACAATATCCAGCAATAAAACCTGGACACCGATATTGGCAAAATGGCAGGCGATCCCGCTTCCCATAATTCCCGAACCAACAACGGCAACTTTTTTAATGTGTCTTTTCATTAATTATCAGCGTTATGTGGTGGTATTTCGTTTATATATTTTTTTTTCAGAAATCAGCTTGTTGATCACATCAATGACCTCAAAGAATCCTTCCAGCTTTTCTTCCGAAAGTTTTGATTTCACTACTTCGTTGAATCTGAGAACTACGTCTTTGGAGTCTTTTCTCTTTTCCAGACCAAATGCTGTGAGGTGTATCAAAACACTGCGGCCATCATCCGGATTGGGCTTGCGGACGATCAGTCCCTTTTCTTCCATGCTTTTAAGTATCCTGGACAAGCTTGTCGGTTCCATTCCCATTTTGGGCCCCAGTGCTGTCGAGGGAGTTCCGGTCTTTGGATCGATACTTAAAAGGGTAAATCCCACAGCCATTGTCGCCCCAAAAAGACGGGCTTCTTCATTGTACATTC
>JBDNAQ010000351.1:0-8902 GCA_039768345.1 Flavobacteriaceae bacterium | reverse complement strand
GCAAAGAATCCGAGTTGAGATAAATGGTTTGTCAATACCTCAAATACGGCATCCTGAGATGCAGGATCGCTTGAAGGAGATTCCAATGCTACCAGTTGCATTAACAGTTCTTCCATAGACAACTGCTGCTCTCTCAAATACGCTAGTATGTATTGGGCCTGTGAAGCATTCATCTGTTTTATCTTTGAAAATCTTTCGGAAAGGGGAAATTATAGGTCTCCGTGATTGTCGCAAAACGACCATTTGCAATATAGGCCAGCAAGGGATGTTCACGGATCTGCTTGTTTTCATCACGGTCAGAACTCTTCAAATAATCCTCCTGCACCATTACATGACGTATATGTCCGGTGATCAGACTATAATCGTCAAATCCATCGATGATTTTAAATAGTTCGCATTCGAGATAGAGATAGGCCCCTTCTATCATCAGAATATCCATGGTATTGGCCTTAATAGTCGGCAACGCGGCTACCACAGTTTCCGATTTTGAATACTTCTCCTTGCTTGGTGTTGCACTTAGTGAAATACTCACCAATTGCTCCGGGGTCGGAAAGCTCACACTAAATAAACCGGTTTTCTCAATATTATCATAGGTGCAGTGGCGGGGAGTACACACAAAACCAAAATAATTCCCAAATCCAATTGGCGTAGCCATATGTTTTGGGGCTAAATCGTCTCCTCCGCTTCCTTTGGAGCCAATAACCACCAGGGGGGCCACGGTAAATACACGGTCCCAAATCGGGATATGAGGATCAAGTGAAATTAAATTTTTGGGTGACTCGAATTCCATTTTCAGGAGTTTTGGGATAAGCTTAAAAATACGAACACCCAAAAGGAACTGGAATGACCCAGATCAGTTTTAAAAATGCAACCCTAAGTAGTAGTAATGAATCGTTTTAATCAAAAAAAAAGGAAACAGGAGGCTAAAAGTCTCCTGTTTCCAGTTCGAAGAAATCTCTTAATCCATTAATCAATTCACTTAAAAATGAAACAAAATGCTCACGACTAAGCGCGCTGATTTCTTCTATTCCGCTACTTGTTCTCTCACGACTAAAATGCAGCGGTGTTTACGTAAAAAAGGGACCGGAACAAAAGCTGCTCCGGCCCCCAGAACATGCTAATTCTACTTTATGACCTCGCAATACAACTTCTCTTTTCCATCTGATTACTCAGCCGGATCATCATCCATTGCCGACGTCATCCTGCATGATTAACATCCTCTTGTAATTGTGGGTAATAGATCACCCCCATCTAATTCTCCCACACTATATTTTCAAAGAGCTATTTTGAGAATATGGCCAAAAATACAACCGACATTGATCCCAAAAAATGATATTGATCATGTTAGCTTAGTTTTTAATATTGTAAATCTTAGGACGCACAGCTCTAAAATTGCATGCCAATTCATCAGCATTCGGCTTTTAGAGCATCGGCTTTTTTTATGTATCTTTTAATTGAATAAAATTAGAACGAAGCGGCGGTAGTTGCGTTGGGACAATCCTAATAATCATTAAGACAAAAGCCATAAAACATATATGAAAGGCAGCTTAAAACTCGGTAGAATTGCGGGCATCAGAATTGAAGTTCACTGGACCTTTAGTCTACTCCTGATATGGGTCATTTTCCTCGATATACAAAGAGGTGGGAACCTTAGCAGTTCTATATTGAATGTCATCTTCATCCTGTTGCTATTTGTTTGTGTGATTTTACATGAGCTGGGGCATGCCCTTACCGCTAAGAGATTTGATATTAAAACCAAAGGGATCACCCTCTTACCCATTGGAGGGGTGGCGTCATTAGAAAAAATGCCCGAAAAACCCGGGCAGGAATTACTGGTTGCTCTTGCCGGGCCGGCGGTAAATGTTCTGATTGCACTGTTGTTGCTATTTGTAGTACCATGGCAGGAATACATCAATATGGATCCAGAACGTCTCGAACAGGTCCTTACATCTCCGAGTATCGGCACACTGATGTTTTATCTGCTCATCGCCAATATCATGCTGGTAGGTTTCAATATGATCCCCGCTTTTCCTATGGATGGTGGTCGGGTATTAAGAGCAATACTGGCCTTTAGCATGGATCGAAGAAAAGCAACTGAAATTGCCTCATCTCTCGGGCAGATGATGGCGGTCATTTTCTTTGTATTGGGCCTTTTCTACAATCCCTTCCTCGTATTGATCGCCTTATTTATATTCATCGGCGCTTATGGGGAAAATAAAATGGTAAAGCAGTCTTCTCTGGTGGCAGGACATCTTGTTCGCGAAGCAACACTTACCAATATTACCATTCTGAATCCCGGCACTTTACTGTCTGATATCATTGACATTGTGATCGCCGGAACGGAAAAAGATTTTATTGTAATGGAAGGCGATGAGGTCAAAGGACTTATATACCATAAGGTCATACTACAAAACGCGAAGAACACCCATCTTACCGCCGGTGAGTTGATGCAAACTCAATTTGTGGCGCTGCGTGACTCAGGTCCTTTACAGGGATTTTTTGACCAGATGTCTAGCCAAAAAAACTTCTTCTTCCCTGTTATCGATTCTGATAATAAGGTCATTGGTGCTATAGACATGAGCAACGTCAGCGAATTTCTAGTTCTCAAAGCGAAAGGCGGCACAGACCAGTTACGCGCCTGATCCCGGTCATTGGCTGCGCAGGGTAGTTTTGATAACTTGGACAAAACTTGAATTATGAATACGGCAGAGCTTCCCCTCGACTATAAACAATTTGAGAAACTGGCCGGCATACAGCAGCCGTTTTGTGTTTCAATATACCTACCGATGTATAAATCGGGTAAGGAGCAGAATGAAGGTCTCGGACCAGCGCAATTGAAATCTGCTCTGCACCAGGTTGAAAAAGAGTTAATCGCTCAGGGAATGTCAGGGCCAGAGATAAAATCTTATGTTGCCCCTGCAAAAGAACTGATTACCGATCTGTCTTTCTGGCGAAATCCGTCTGAAGGCGTCGCCATATACCTGAATCAAAAAAATGGTGTTTCGATATTTAAGACACCTCTTAAGCACAGCCCTTTAGTTTATGTGAACGATCACTTCTATCTGGTGCCAATATTGACCCTGTTTGAGTCCGACAACCGTGTTTTCCTATTACAACTCAGTCAGGATTACGTAAAACTCGCACGGGCCGATAAATACACATTCGAAGAACTTAACATCGATGAGTTTATCCCGTCGCAGCTTGAAGAAACCGTAGGATTTGATTACAAACAGAAAATGCTCCAGTTCAGGACGGGTCATGCAGTTCATGGAGCTGGTTCATTCCATGGCCATGGAGAAGGCAAGGATGATGATCAGAAAGAGATCCTTTCCTTTTTCAGAGAAATCGACAAAAATATTCGGAGGATATTGAAACCGCAGAATGCTACCCTGATCATTGCCTGTGTAGATGAACTATTCCCCTTATACAAAAAGGCCAATACCTTTAAGAATCTTTATCCAGCGCATATTAGCGGGGATCCGGAATCGATCGATAAGCAAAGACTACAATCAGAATTTCACAAGTTGATCCATACCATCAATACCGGAATAAAGAACGATCTTGTTGGTCGGTACACTAATCTTGTCCATACTCCCAAAACATCACATCAAATTTCGGAAATTGTTCCGGCAGCGATCGATGGAAGGATCGAGATCCTGTTCTTGAGACGAGAAGATATGGTGTTCGGCACCTACAATGTGAAAAATAAATGTGTGATTCTTGATGCCGACAGCACCCCTCGCAACCAATGTCTGGTAAATCTTGCGGCGGTGCAAACCATCTTGCAGGGAGGCAAAGTCTACAATATGGAAACCGATCAAATGCCAGAAGCAGGAAGGCCGCTTAATGCGTTGCATCGCTATTAAGCATTATCTGAACATACCATCTGCCAAAAGTCTTTTATCTCGTATCGGGCATATCCTCCCGGAAATTTTTCAGTATTGAAATCACTTCTTCGTCGCTAACCTGGCTGAAGTATCTGTAAAACTGACCTACGGCCTGGAAGTTCTGCGGAATAAAAAGGCAAGCCACTTCGTCGACTATGGGCGAATTTCTAAGCATGAGCACGGCCGTTTTTGGTGCCACGGGAATTGCGACTACGATCTTCGCCGGATGCTCAGCCTTTGTCAGTTCCACGGTTGCCATTACGGTATTGCCTGTGGCAATTCCATCGTCGATAATGATCACAGTTTTAGCTTCTAAGTTTTTTGGAGAATAATCGCCGTAGTACTGATGGTATCGTTTTTTTAGAATTTCCCTCACGCGAATTGTTTCCCGTTCGATATAATCCTTAGGAATATCAAGCATATTGCTCAATACCACATTATTCAATCCAACGGCGCCTATAGCATATTCCTTATTGACAGGGTGGCCCAATTTTTTGACCAGGGCGATATCGAGTGGAGCCTTTAGTGATTTGGCTACCTTTTCTGCCACGGGCAGACCACCTCTCGGGATGGCCACTACAACGACATCATCACCTTTGTATTTACTGAGTTCCTTACTCAGTTGTATTCCAGCATCTTCCCTGTCGATAAACATGTTAAATAATCAGATTGAGACCTGAAGACTATTCACATCCATTTGAAAATTCTAAAAAAGTGAATCCTGAGCGATTTCAACTAGACCTCAGAATGCATCAAGTGCTTTTTATGGAAGCTCATTAAAGGTATATCGATCTCGAGCTTCATTCTTTTTACCAGATCACGATGCCATAGATTGCTGATCAGGCTATGACCTTCTCGTTCCAGCATGATCAATATTTGAGGCTTAACCTCGGCCAGATATTCATGCAACATTGCTACAACATCATCCGAAAATTTTAGATCAAAACTCAGGTTTTCGAAATCCACTTTCTCGCGTACCATTTCGCGGAACCATTGCAATTGTTCCTCGCCGGCATATTCATCTTTCGTTGAAACATGAACCAACTTTATTTCGGCTTTGAAAAACTTGGCGAGATCCACTATCCTTTGGATGGCCAGGATATCTGCTTCTTCGAAAGCGGTTGCGTATACTATAGTATTGATATCCGGACTTTTAAATCCGGGAGGAATACTTAATACCGGATACTTCGATTTCTCGATCAAGGCAGATGTCGTACTGCCCAGGAAAAGTTCGCGGACCGCCGAACTGCCCATTGTACCAACTAGAATAAGGTCAGGGTCGATCTCTTCAGCCTCAGCAAGTATACCATGTGAAGCAATACTGTTCTCCTGAACGAGGAATTTAACTCTGTCGGTCTGAGCATCCCTCCCCAAATGTTCCATGCAAAACTCGAGTAAACGGGCATGTTTATCCCTGAATGCAGCTTCTTCCATACGAGCATAGGCGATACTTACTGTACTGATAAAGGTAGCCGACAGGTCGAAGACATGCACCACATAGAGTTCGGCATTAAGCGTTTTACGCAGATTATTGGCCATTTTTACAGCAGCCACAGAATTATCGGAAAAATCGGTAGCACATAAAAGGGTTTTCATAGCGTCGACATTAGCGTTATAAAAGTGAAACTAGCCAAAACAATCAGCAATAAAAATGACCTTTATCATAGTTCGTACAGGACACATATGACATTTGTCATTTCATCCCAAGAGTCATTAGGCTATTTTTAGTGTAGAGGGTCTTTGTAAACAAGCATCCTGCGGTATGATTTGAGCAATTTGCCATGTCTTGCCGGCATAGGGATTTATCGACCAATAACTATTAGCCATGGGAGAAATAGCCACCTCGGAAAGACAGATTACACTCTTTTATAATTCAAAATCAAAAAGAGCCAAACAGACTTTGGCCTACGCCCAGGCAGAAGGACTTCCGATTCATTTAATAGATATCATAAAAACCCCTCCGACAGGTACCCAAATTGCAGAATTATCGGATAGGTTGGGGATATTAGTCAAAGATCTCGTAAATCAGAATCATCCTGCCTATCAGAAGAAATTTGAAAAACATGAGTTTTCATCTGAAGACTGGATCAAGATGATCAGACATAATCCTGAAATAATGAAGCAGCCGATTGCTTTACGCGGTGATAAGACCATACTGATAGAAACACCAACTGATATTCTTCGACTCTAAATGGAAAGTAATGGTAATCGTTTTACCTTATGTACTTTTATAGTGGTGATTTAAGCCGTGAACTCAAAATATGCCTGATTTTAAAAAATTCAATATTGCCGACTGGTTTTCCTTCTACCGGATTGCAGCAGTACCATTTCTTCTTCTGTTTATATGGATGGGAGAAAGAGAGGTCTTTGCTTGGCTGCTGAGCGTGAGTTATGCTACAGATGCTATTGACGGGTTCATTGCGAGAAAGCTAAAAATCACAAGTGCGCGTGGCTCCCAGTTGGATTCCTACGGAGACCAGGTGACTTTGATTATAGCTTTATTAGGGCTTATTGTATTTGAGACCGAATTTATGAAAGCCAATTACATTCTCCTCTTAATTGCCTTTATTCCCTATATCCTGCAGATGATCATCGCATTTAGAAAATATGGTAAAGCGACGGCTTTTCATACCTACCTGGCCAAGTTATCAGCTGTTATCCAGGGCGTGTTTATTCTGTGGTTGCTATTTTTCAATCCCGTTTATTGGTTGTTTTACACCATGATCGCTATCGGTGTTCTGGAGACCATAGAAGAAATTACCCTTATCTATATGTACGACAAATGGGTGGCCGGAGTGAAAGGAATTTACTGGGCCTTACGCGATAAGAGGAGGTTGATGGAGAATGGATAATTGATAATGGAAAATGGAGAATGGATGATGGATGATGGATGATGGGAGACGGAAGACGGATGATGGAAGATGGATGCTGGGAGACGGGAGACGGAAGACGGAAGACGGGAGACGGGAGACGGGAGACGGATGATAGAAGATGGATGATGGGAGACGGGAGACGGGAGACGGAAGACGGGAGACGGGAGACGGATGATGGAAGATGGATGATGGAAGAAGTGAGACGGGAGACGGGAGAAGGGAGACGGATGATGGAAGATGGATGATGGGAGACGGAAGACGGAATAAAGGAAAGTTGTAAATCCTGATATACTATGCCCCGACAGGGTTGAAAAGTGTCGCAGCGAAGTGGAGATCCTGACCGAATGAAATGAGCGTCAGGAAAAGTTGTAAATCCTGACAAGATATGCTTCGTCAGGGTGAAAAGTTGAAAATGAAAAAAATCAATCTAAAAAAGGAATTAGCTGAGTATTACAATCCATCCAGGGCAAAAGTGGTTTTTGTAGATGTTCCGGCTATGAATTTCCTGATGATCGACGGGAAAGGAGACCCTAATACTTCTAAAACCTATGCTCAGGCCATAGAGGCATTGTATGTGGTAGCCTATACCCTAAAGTTTATGGTCAAAAAAGGTCCGCTTGCCATAGATTACGGGGTGATGCCATTAGAAAGTCTGTGGTGGGTAGAGGATATGAGGGAATTCGATCCAAACAACAAAGACGAATGGTTATGGACAGCCATGATCATGCAACCTGAAATGATTTCACAGGAAATGGTGGAACAAGCCCTTGAAACCGTTAAATCAAAGAAAGATCCGGTGGCCTTATCTAAAATGCGATTTGAAAGTTACGATGAAGGCAATTGTGCTCAAATCCTGCATATTGGTCCTTTTTCCGAAGAAGGACCCACAATTGCAAAAGTTCACGATCATATCCAATCCAATGGATTCGAATTAATGGGAAAACACCATGAGATCTACCTATCCGACATCAGACGAGCAGCACCTGGAAAATGGAAGACCATTGTACGTCAGCCATATAAATAGAGTGGGAAGATAGAAGATGGAAGTTGGAGGATGGAAATTGACAGTAAACACATAGTATGATACTGCGACTGCGAACCATCTATTCCTTAGACTGTTTTTTAGCTGCTTTTTTTGCTTCTTTTTCCTGCTTTTTGAAATATCCGCGAGTGAGAAAACTGGATTTCATCGCTTCCATATTCTCGTTAAAACGTGCGGTCCCTTCTTTCAGGTTAAGGATGGTTGCATCTAGGTTCTCCACCAACACTGTATCCTTGGCCAGGTAATTCAGAGTTCCTTCACCTTCAGAGATATCCGTAATGAGACTGTCTAATTGCCGGGTTACAGAAACGATTTCTTCACTCGAAGTTTCGAGATTTACCAGGGTTTTTTTAAGCCGGTTTCCCGAAATGGTATCGGTTAACAATACCCCGGCTACACTATTTTTAAAAGCCTCACCTTCTATAAATTCGTTCACCTGCTTTAGGGTTGTATTAGCATTGTAACTCGCTATTCTAAGATTATCTATTGTTTTCTCCAGATTGGAGGCCATCAGGGTATCATTGAGCAATCTGCCAAGTGTGCCCTTGCCCTGTTTCAAGGCTTCCGTAACCTGAAGCAAATCGGCTGTTAATAGTGCTGCGTTTTCACCGGTTTTATTCAATGTGCTGAGCATATCTTCAGCACCGATACGACTATAGGAGACAATAGTGTCCCCTGAGCTCACCAGGGGAGCCGCTCCATTGCCAGGCACGATATTTACGATCATACTTCCGACAAGACCATCTGAACCGATGGTGGTAATGGCATCTGTTTTAATATGTTTAATAATGTTCTCCTGAAGCACCATTGAAACTACAATTGTGGTATCATTGACCATTTGAATTCGCCTAACAGTGCCTATATTAATACCTGAATAACGTACATTATTACCTTGCTGAAGGCCACTGACATTTCTGAAAACAGCATGAATGGTAAAAGTAGAGCCAAACATGTTCTGTCTGTTACCTATTAAGTAAGCCGTAACCACCAGCAGGGCTGTACCGATGATCACAAAAATGCCAAGTCTAATTTTTTCAGCTGCAGTTCGTTCCATTTTACTACTTTTTAAAGAAGGCTTCCACCTTCGGATCTGTCATTTT
>JBDNAQ010000052.1:0-4071 GCA_039768345.1 Flavobacteriaceae bacterium | reverse complement strand
TTTGTGGTTCCAGAGCGCAATTGCGTACGGTAACATCAGAAAAATACTCGCGTTCGAGTATCTTCCTAAACTTCTGTAAACCATCAATCCGGGGATTATGATCTAGCCGTAAGTGAAGGTTTTTATTAATACTATCCCTTTCTATTGACATCTATCCCTTAAGTATTTGTCCTGATCCATATCAAAATTAACTCTAATACGGCATAGTATACTATATAAAAACCTTAGAATAATTAAGGTTTCATTTCAAAATGCCTGAAATGAGATTGATTAGTGTTAAAATTTGAACCTTAGGAGCTTTTTGCCAATTAGAAAGTTAAACAAAACCTCGTTTCCTGGACTCGGTTACCAGCGCCTGATCGTTCTGTTTTTCCACCCCGAAAAGGGACTTTAGTTGCCTTTTTCGATTTTCGATGCCCGGCAGGGATAAGGAAATATGGTTTACCATATCCTTAGTCTTGGTACCGATCGATAGATGGTATAATATTTTTTTGTCGTTCGCATCCAGATTGATATCCGAACTGGCCATTTTCTTTCTTATCGCCACCAGGGCTTTTTGGGTGTAATAAGGAGGGGAGCTTAAAACGGTCTTCACCATGGTTTGTAATGAAAGCTGGTCGATTTCCGATTTTACCATATAACCCTCCGGATCCACTGTATTCAGAATACTGTTAATACGGTAGTTGTCGCTAAAGGAAGACATGAAAACAACTTTGGACTCCGGGCTCATTTTTCGGATATAGACACCGATATCTTCCCCTGTTTTTGCAGGTCCATCCGTTCCCTGTGAAAGCTGTATATCTAGAAGAAAAATATCGTAAGGAGCTGATTTAACCGACTGGTCGATCTTTGAGATCGCTTCCTGGTAGGATTTAGCGGTTTCCATGGACACCTTAAAGCCCTCGAAATCGGTTTCTTCTAAAATAAACTTATAGCCCAGCGTAGTCATCTCGTGATCATCTACGGCTAAAATTCGTACGATATTCATATCTATTATTCAATAATTTCTTCTTTCATCATCTGATCTTCCTGCTTGCTGGTATGATGTGCACTTCTAACAACAGGAACTTTGATTACAATTTTGGTTCCTTGCCCGGGATTGCTTTCCAATTCCCAGGATCCATTAATCTTCGAGACCCTCGAATTGATATTTTTATGTCCAATTCCTTTTTTGACCTTCTTTGCATCGAACCCAACCCCATTATCCTCAAGAAGAACAATGATATTAGTTTCGTCTGCATCGAAATTAAGATTAATTAAGCTTGCGTCGGAATATTTAACACAGTTCTGTAATCCTTCCTGTATGATCCTGTATAGATTGATCTTGATCTCACCGCTAAGATCATCCCATTCCATATCATGATCATAGGTAAATTCGCATTCGATCTGAGAAGCCACACGTATATTCTCGACTAGCTCGCGGATGGAGATCATAAAATTATGGAATTTTTGATAGGCGGCATCGCTTAATTCGTGCGAGATGGTACGTATCTCTTCCTGTACTTCCTGAAGTTTTTCAATAGCCTGGGAACGCATCGATATGGCTGCGTCATCACTTTTTTTATTGAGTCCCAACAATACCATTCGAACACCATTCATCTGCCCCAGAACCCCGTCGTGCAATTCTTCCGATATTCGCTTTTGCTCATCGTGCTTTCCTTCTTCCACTTTCTGACTGGTGGTGAGCATGAGGTCGAAGATCTCCTGATTGGCGCTTTGTTGTTGTTGTTCGAAGCGCAATTTTTGATTCTTAACCCTTTGGTTGATGATGATCAGGATGGCGATGGCTAACAGGAATACTCCAGCAGCGATACCGATCCATAACTGACGCTGTTTGGCAAGCAATACATTTTCGGCGATAAACTCGTCGGTCTCAAATTGGATGCGCGCGAATTTGTCTCGAAGTTTTCGTTCCTGTAGCAAGAGGCTATCATTGAGTTTTACATAGGCGTCGGAGTAAGCCATAGCATTTTCAGAATCGATCCTGGAGAGCAAAAGATAGGCCTCCAGCAACCTTTTATTATTATCACTTTTCTTGGAATAATCGATTGCCTCTTTACCATGATGTAAAGCCTTAGAAGTGTCTCCTGTAATCAGATAATAATCTGCCAGCAAATAATGATTGAGTGCCAGGCCTTCAAGGTCACCCACACTATCTCTAATTTTTAAACTGGCCATCAATTGTAATTTAACATCTGCGGTATCGCCATTTTTGAACCGACTTTCAGCCAGGTTAGCCAAAGTTCGGGCATAAGAACTGGGCGGCAATTTTTCTACTTTTAACGCGCGCACATAGAGAGGGATTGCTATATCATGCAACCCCTGACTTTTAAAGACGTTGCCCTTATTGTTATCGAGTACGTGCACACTGTAGTAGGCAGATTCCAAATTATTGGCATAAACACCAGCCTGATCGTAATAGTCAAGGGCGCGCTGGTGCTCCCCCAGCTCTTGGGAGATACTGGCAAGGAGATTGTAACATTTAAACAACTGATCATCTGCCTTAAGTGGCTTCAAAAGTCTTATGGCATTGATGAGCCTGATTTCACCGCCGGCATAGTCCTTAATATCGGCTTGTAACATAGCCATATTCAATAGCATCCGCCCTTTGAAAAAATCATCATTAATGGCATTATAGATGTTATAGGCCTTTCCATAATGGTAATAGGCACTGTCCATTACGAAGTGTTGTTTATTAAATGCAGCCAAATCCCAATGGGCTTCCGCTAATGCTGTGGAATCCCCAATTGCAGAAGCCAACTTCATAATCGTCGCGGAGGTCTCTCTGAAACCCAGCGAATCCTTTTTTCTTAAATTCCTGAGGGAAATTTGGGAATAATACTTGAGTTTTGTACTATCCACCGGATGTCTGTCGGCAGCTTCGACCGCTCTATTGAGCCAGTACTCTTGATCTTCAGGGCTAAAAGCGACGGAGTAACTTTTCTCGATCCAATTAAGGATACTATCGTTTTCTGCAGTACGCTCTTGATTAGTTATCTCTTTTTTTTGATCGCAGCCAACTAGTAATAGGACTACGATGCATACCAAGCTAGATAAGTAGTTATGGATAATTGTGGACATAGTACCAAAATAAAAAAAAGAGCCTTAAAATTTGAATTTCAAGACTCTTATATCTTTTTGGGTTTATACTTAATCTCTATCGTCTGAGGGAGTATTGCTGTCGTCTGTAGCATCCCTATCGTCATCGGGAGTATTGCTGTCGTCTGTGGCATCCCTATCGTCATCGGGTGTATTGCTGTCGTCCGTGGATTCCCTGTCGTCATCGGGTGTGTTGCTATCGTCTGTAGCATCCCTGTCGTCACTTGGGGTATCGCTATCGTCGGTGGCTATAAATTCATAAAGGGCTTGTTCCTCGGTGATGTCTTCTGCTTGACAGGAAAACAGTCCGAGACAAAAAAGGATAATCGCTGTAATACTCAATAGTTTCTTCATCGTTCAAAGGGTTTAAGGTTATGTGTTGATCTCAAGCCTAAACTAGAAAGGAAGTGTTAATCGTATTGTGCTGATCGGAAATTATTAGTAGAATACCCACTTTTGTGAGTATTACTGACGTTTTTATAAGAATTTACTTAATTAAGCGTGGAAATGGTGTTTTTAGAAAGTACCTTTTTCAGATCATCTATATTTTCTCTATATGTTTTAGAGAAGGGCAGTTGGGTATTATTCGAGGATTTCAGTGCACAGATGGATTTGCCGTAGTTGATACGTGAGACAAAATTCATATTGATGATATAACTCTGGTGGACCCGGATAAAATTGCTCGGCAATTTGCTTTCAAAAGTTTTTAGGGTCTTAAAAGCACTGATGGTGCTACCGTCTTTCATATAGAAATCGGTGGTATTATTGTCGGCCTTCAGGTAAAGAATCTCATCGGTATCCACATACTGAAAGTCTTTATAGGATTTCAGACAAATGGTCTGTGGCTCCCGCTCCGCAGGGATTTGTTTAAACAATTTCATCACGGTTTTCCGGATATCGAATTCGTTGTAGGGGAGCAGCCAGTAATCAAAAAAGTTATTCTTGATCGCCTCATAGGCGTAGCGTTCTGTA
>JBDNAQ010000350.1:0-4823 GCA_039768345.1 Flavobacteriaceae bacterium | reverse complement strand
CCGTCCTGATCATGCTCAGCAGAAAGAACAGACTCCTGCTTCTGAAAGGCCTGAGCTTATTTTCAATAATTCGCGGCTATAATATCCTGGTTATAACCCTGGCGCAATATCTCGCGTCTATCTACATCCTTGCTCCTGATTTGCCTTTGAGAGAGGTGGTTCTGGATCTCAATCTATTTGTGATCGTCCTTGCCTCTGCACTTGTTATAGCTGCGGGATATATCATCAACAGTTTTTACGATTCGGAGAAAGATTTGATCAATAGACCCCGGAAGAGTATGCTCGACAGACTGGTGAGTCAACGGACTAAACTGAGTGCTTATTTTGTCCTGAATTTTCTCGCGGTATTGCTGGCAAGTTACGTCTCCTTCAGAGCTACATTATTTTTTTCGGCCTATATATTCGGTATCTGGATCTACTCCCATAAACTAAAAAGAATTCCGCTGGTGGGAAATATTGTCTCAGCTACCCTGGCGATCACGCCTTTCTTTGCCGTTTTTGTTTACTACAAAAATTTCGAAACAGTGATTTTCGTACATGCCATTTATCTATTTCTCCTGATCCTGGTACGCGAACTGATCAAAGACATGGAAAATATGGCGGGCGATTTGGCACAGGGATACAAGACCATTCCTCTCTTATACGGTACGCATGTTTCGAAAACGCTGGCCACTATCCTGGCCTTATTAACTCTGTTACCGGCATTGCTGCTTATCTATTCCTTCGATGTCGGGTTTATGTATTTGTACTTTTTTGGGAGTATTGCCCTATTATTTGGCTTCCTTGTCCTTTTATGGAAATCAAATTCTAAGAAGCACTATATCTGGCTTCACAATATTCTGAAATTTATAATTGTGGCTGGTGTCTTTAGTATATTGCTGATCGATGTCGATCTTGTTTTAAACAGAATCTTATCATGAAGAATCATCTGCGAGTCGCAATGGCTCAATTGGCGCCCATATGGCTTAACAAAAATAAAACGCTTGATCTTGTATTAACAGCTATCGAGGAAGCAGCAAAAGAAAAAACCGAATTACTGGTATTCGGCGAGGCTTTTTTACCAGGCTATCCTTTTTGGCTGGCCTACACAGACGGTGCTGCCTGGGACAAGGCAGTAAATAAGGAGCTGCATGCGCATTATACCAGAAATGCGATCTGTATTGAAGATGGTGATTTGGATAGCGTGACTCAAATGGCCAAAAAGTATGGTATGTCTGTTTACCTCGGGATCATTGAACGACCCACCGACCGCGGAGGTCATAGCCTGTATTGCTCGCTGGTATATATCGATCAAAGCGGAGTTATAAAGTCTGTGCACCGCAAATTACAACCTACCTACGATGAAAGGCTTACGTGGGCACCAGGAGACGGGCATGGTCTTCAGACCCACCGCTTAAAAGAGTTTACACTAGGAGGATTGAATTGCTGGGAGAATTGGATGCCATTGGCCCGGGCGGCCCTTTACGGTTTGGGTGAAGATCTCCATGTTGCCGTTTGGCCGGGAAGTGATCATAACACCAAAGACATCACCAGGTTTATCGCACGCGAATCGCGAAGTTATGTTATCTCGACAGCTGCCTTGATGTACAATAAGGACTTTCCGAAGGAAACACCCCATCTTATAAATATTCTCGAAAAAGCTCCGGACACACTAGCTAATGGGGGCAGTTGTATCGCCGGTCCGGATGGCGAATGGATAATCGCTCCCGTGATCGATAAAGAGGGGATTTTCTATCAGGATCTGGATTTTAACCGGGTGTTGGAAGAACGTCAGAATTTTGACCCCGCCGGGCATTATTCCCGACCCGATGTGACGCGCCTGATACTCAATAGGGAACGACAGACGACAGTTGAGATACCCCGATAGCTTAGA
Source organism: Flavobacteriaceae bacterium (assembly GCA_039768345.1). Classification (GTDB taxonomy): domain Bacteria; phylum Bacteroidota; class Bacteroidia; order Flavobacteriales; family Flavobacteriaceae; genus JAHEJJ01. The sequence continues at coordinate 2,950 of JBDNAQ010000350.1, read as the reverse complement.
ATCCAAGGGTCTTTCCTACCTTTGCGCAAATTAAAAAAATGAGCAGGGGAAGTAAGTACCACAGAAAAGGGCAGCCAAAATCGAAAAAGCGATTTTCAAAAACACCTGAACCATCTCCTCGAAAAACAATTTCTAATAAAAGTCCTAAGGAGAATTCACCACCTCAAGGCGACCTCATTCGATTGAACAGGTATCTGGCAAATGCCGGTATTTGTTCGAGGAGGGAAGCAGATACCTTCATTGCCGCAGGAAGTGTAAGCGTAAATGGGAAGGCGATAACCGAAATGGGTTATAAAGTAAATGTCGGAGATGTTGTTCGGTTCGATGATCGTATTATTTCTCTCGAAAAAAAGGAATATATACTACTGAATAAACCTAAGAATTTTATCACCACAACCAAGGATGAAAAAGGCAGACGAACCGTTATGGAACTCATTTCCAATGCCAGTAAATCCAGATTGCTGCCGGTGGGCAGACTCGACCGGAACACTACCGGACTGCTGCTCTTTACCAACGATGGAGACTTAGCAAAAAAACTCACTCACCCAAAGCATGAAGTGAGAAAAATATATCATGTTGAACTCGATAAAAACCTGGTCGCCGCCGATTTCAGAAAAATACAAACAGGGCTTGAACTCGATGATGGTCCGGTGGTAGTAGATGAAATCAGTTACGTTGAGAACAAATCAAAAAAGGAAATAGGAATTATAATCCACAGCGGGAGGAATCGGATTGTCAGGCGAATATTTGAGCACCTGGACTATAATGTGGTTCGATTAGATCGAGTGATCTTTGCCGGCCTTACAAAAAAAGATCTTCCGAGAGGCCATTGGCGAAACCTTACAGCACAAGAAGTGATCAACCTTAAGAACCTGCGCTGATCAGCATCATACATTAGGCTTAGACTTGGTATTTAGAAGTTTATGAACCGTTCTCCAGAAAGGCATAGAGGCAGGATGTGGAGATGAGGAATCATCTGTATCTTCAAAATATGAACCGATAAGAAGTTTGAGGTAGGTAATTTGGTCGTTGTCGCCGAAAAAATCCTCATAAGCCATTTCCCAGTTTTCGAACTCACGGCCTTCCCTCTGAGCATATGAGATCAGCTCAATATTGTTATGCCTGTTATCTTTCTTGATTTCATCAAAGAGTTCAAGGACTTTAATTTGGTTTCCTTCGAGATACTGAATGAACTCACCCTCGTAGAAAAGCAGACAACCGGTTATACCCAATTTTTTATTCTTATCCCTGGCCTTATCGAGCATTTGCCGAATTTCTTGTCGTCCGAAAGATAAGGTGGCCACAGAACGATAGATCAGACAAAACATCTGGATTATTATAAGTTTGGTTCCCTTAAAATTAAAGCTTTCTTCCTTAACTTGAAAACCTGCTACCCCTTTAGAGCTTCCTTCATTTTTATTTGGATTTTATCGAGACAGAGATCCCCAATACTACCCTGGTGAGTATGATCCAACTCCCGCTTAGGATTAAAGGTCCCTTCCCGAATTTCTTCACCTACCTGTTTATAGGCATCCCTGAATGGGATCCCTTGCTGTACTAATTCATTGACCCTTTCTACGGAGTATATGTATTTATATTTCGGATCATCGAGGATATGTTCGTTCACCTCAACACTTGGCAAGGCAGATGATAGCATGTCCAGACAGGCTTTCATATCCTGTACTGCAGGGAGGATGACCTCTTTTGTGAGTTGAAGATCTCTGTGATAGCCACTGGGCAGATTATTGACCAGGAGTGTAAGTTGACCAGGAACAGCCTGGATCTTATTGCACTTCGCCCTGATGAGCTCGAATACATCCGGATTTTTCTTATGAGGCATAATACTACTGCCGGTAGTGTACTCTTCCGGGAAAGTGAGAAATTCGAAATTTTGACTCATATAAAGACAGATATCCATCGATAACCTCGATGCTGTTGCCGCGAGCGCCGCCAGTCCGAATGAAGTGATCTTCTCGACCTTACCACGCCCCATCTGTGCGGCGATTACATTATATTTCTGAGTGTGAAAACCTAATCTATTACTGGTAAACTCCCTGTCGATCGGGAAGGAACTTCCATAGCCTGCCGCACTCCCTAGTGGATTCTGGTCTACTATCTTCAAGGCGGCATTCAACATATACATGTCATCGACCAATGATTCCGCATAGGCAGAAAACCAAAGTCCGAATGAAGAAGGCATTGCGACCTGGAGATGCGTGTAACCAGGCATTTGTACAGCCTTGTATTTTTCTGCCAAAGCGATCAGTAGTTCAAATAAATCCACGGTCATATCGCGTATCTGCCCCAGTTCGTCTTTTAGAAACAATTGGATTGCAACCAATACCTGGTCATTCCGTGAACGTGCCGTGTGGATCTTTTTACCGGTATCTCCCAATCTTTGAGTTAGTAAATACTCAATTTTGGAATGCATGTCTTCAAATTCATTTTCAATGGTGAAGTTACCACTGGCAATATCATCTTTTATCTCCTCCAATTCACCTATCAACTCCTCGGTTTCAGCTGAGGAGATCATACCTATTTTACCCAGCATCGCAGCATGGGCCATTGAAGCGACCACATCGTATTTTGCCAGTATAAGATCGAGTTCCCGATCATTTCCCACGGTGAACCGATCTACTTTCGCATCGGGATGGCTTCCTTTGTCCCAGAGTTTCATATAGTGTGTGTTTTGATTCTGTTAGTCATAATATCAACAAACTTGGCGACAAAATACTTATCCGGCTAGCAGAAATTTTGTTAAGAGTTCAATGTAAAAGGCTATACCTTCTTCTATTTCCCGAACGTAAATATATTCATCGGCGGAATGAGATCTTGTACTGTCGCCAGGACCTAATTTTAAGGATTGGCAACTCAGTGCAGCCTGGTCTGACAGTGTAGGGGATCCATAGGTTTTCCTGCCCAGTTCAATACCGGCATTTACCAAAGGATG
>JBDNAQ010000349.1:0-16311 GCA_039768345.1 Flavobacteriaceae bacterium | reverse complement strand
CCGACAGGTTTTTTAGGGTCAGGCGGTTGCGGATAACCTTGGCACCACAACTTGGACAGAAATCGAAAGCTTCAGCTTCGGTGTGCTGGCAGTTTTTACATTCCATAGTTTAAAGGAGATCTTCTGCAATCATCTGAGATAGTTCGGTAAGGTCTTTGTAAAATACGAATTCTCCACCTTTGATATAGGAGATCAAACCGGTTTCTTCACTTACGACCAGCGCGATAGCATCGGTTCGTTCGGTTATCCCTACCGCTGCCCGATGGCGCAGACCGAAACGCAATGGAATATGCCTTTCGTTTGAGACAGGCAGAATTACCCTGGTCGCGACAATATGATTCTTTTCGATCACGGCCGCCCCATCGTGCAGGGGACTGTTCTTGAAAAAAATACTTTCAATAATCGGTTGGTTGATTTCGACATACATCTTGTCGCCTGTCGATTTCACAAAGTCAAGTGAATTATTGCGTTTAAATACCAATATTGCACCTGTTCTGTTCTTGGCCATTTTATCGCAAGCCTGCAAAACGGCTTCGATATCTACAATTGTAATGATCTCTTCCTGTTTCAGGAACTTAAATCGCTTAGCCCAGTTTTTCTTTTTTCCGAGATTGGTCGACCCCACCATCAGAAGAAATTTCCGAATCTCCTGTTGGAATACAACGATCAAGGCGATGAGTCCTACCTGCATGAATCCGCCAACCATACTGCTGATCATCTTCATGCCCAGTAATTGGGTCAGCTTCCAGAAGCCCCAAATCATCACAATCCCAATAAATATATTGATTGCGGCCGTCCCCCGGACAAGCTTGTAGATATAGTAGAGTAGAATGGCGACAAGGACAATGTCTATGATGTCCGTTATCTTGAAATCCAGGAATTCTAAAAAATCCAAATCCGGCCTTTTTTGTAAAATTAGAAAATAAGCCCCAATAAAAATTTGTTTCTGATAAAAATCACTCGACCTCCTGTATCAGGCAGATCGAATTTCTTCGAATAATCTGATACACTGGCAGGCTTCAGCCACATCGTGTACTCGCAATATCCGAGCGCCTTTTTCAAGCGCGATCATATGAAGCGCCGTAGTTCCATTAAGGGCAAGCTCCGGAGTTGTACCCAGTGTTTTATAGATCATAGATTTCCGGCTAAGCCCTACCAGAATAGGAAGCTCAAAGTGCTGAAAAAGATCTAGCGACTTGAGCAATTCGAAATTCTGTGATCGTGTTTTTGCAAATCCGAATCCGGGATCGAGGATCAGGTCGTTGAGTTTCAACTCCCGGGCTTTAGTGATTTTAAGTGAGAACTGATATTGTATTTCAGTCAACAGATCCTGATAATCCGTTTCCTTTGCCATCGTCTGGGGAGTTCCACGCATATGCATAGCGATGTAAGGCGCCTTAAATGATGCTACCGTTGACATCATCTCCCGATCCAGGTCACCGCCCGATATATCGTTGATCAACGCAGCACCTGCCTGAAGACAACTGGAAGCAATCCGGCTTCTGAATGTATCTATCGATAAAAAGATTCCGGGAAATTCCTTTATAAGGATCTCCACCACGGGTTCAAGCCTGCGTAATTCTTCCTCCTCTGTAACCTCCTCGGCTCCCGGCCTGCTGCTATAGGCTCCAAGGTCTATAAAAGTGGCACCGTCCTGAAGCATACGCCCTGTCTGTTGTAAAATAGCGGCTTCCCCTTTAAACTTGCCTCCATCATAAAATGAATCCGGGGTGATATTCAAAATGCCCATAATTCTTGGACGTTTTAAATCGATAAGCTGGCCTAGGCAGTTAATGGTCATTCTGTTAGCGGAACGAGATTAAGAGTCGAATTTATTTTGATGGCCAAGTTTAAAAAACGAACTTTGACCTTGTTGAATTATCAGGCGAAATTTACGCAAATTACAGCACATTCCATGAAGCAAACAGCTACGCTTTTTGACGAGGTTATTCAGACCTGTAGAGATTTGTTTATCAAGAAATCGAAAGATTACGGAACAGCCTGGCGCATTCTAAGGCTACCTTCACTCACAGACCAGATCTTTATTAAAGCACAACGTATCCGAAGCCTTCAGGAACTAACTTCCCGACGGGTCGACGAGGGTGAAAGATCCGAGTTTATCGGCATTATCAATTATGCGATTATGGCGCTGATCCAATTAGAAGAAGGGGTGGCAGAGCAACCGGATATAAATGCGGAGCAGGCCCTGCTTCTATATGACAAGCATGTGGCGGAGACCAAACAACTCATGGAAGATAAAAATCACGACTATGGAGAGGCGTGGAAGGATTTGAGGGTGAGTTCACTGACCGATCTGATCATACAGAAATTGCTGAGGGTGAAACAGATCGAGGACAATAAAGGAAAAACGATCGTAAGTGAAGGGATCGATGCAAATTATCAGGATATTATAAACTATGCGGTATTTGCCCTGATCCACCTGGAACATGAGGGAGAATAAAAGAAAATACGGCCCATCAGACCCCCTTTTTATATTCCGGGGAATAATTATTGGACCGGAATATCCACTTCCTGAAAAATCAATGTTGAGGAGATGAAATATCTTGTAACTATTAGCAGAATTCTGGTAGGTGTCCTGTTTATTATCAGCGGGCTGATAAAACTAAACGACCCGGTAGGCTTTTCTTTTAAACTGGAAGAATATTTTAGTCCCGCTGTACTGGACATCCCCTTTCTTTTACCCCTCGCCCTGACCATCTCCTTGGTCGTGGTGATTCTCGAAGTATTGCTCGGGATTATGCTGCTGTTAGGCTATAAGAGAGGACTTACGGTTTGGAGCTTGCTGCTCATGATCCTGTTTTTTACATTTCTGACTTTCTATTCGGCCTATTTTAACAAGGTGACAGACTGTGGGTGCTTTGGTGATGCAGTAAAACTCACGCCCTGGGAATCTTTTACCAAGGATGTTGTCTTGCTGATCTTTATCCTGATCTTGTTCTATGGACGGAGACATATCAAAACTATTTTTAGCCCGACTCTAACCCGTATTATAATGTTGGCCGGATTGCTCGGATGTTGTGTCTTTGCCTATAATGTTTTAAACCATTTACCCGCATTGGATTTCAGACCCTATAAGATCGGAGCCAATATCCCAGAAGGAATGGCAATACCAGACGATGCTCCCAAACCGATATTCGATTACGCATGGAAGTTTAACGTAAATGGGGAGGAAAAGATAATTGTCACTCAGGGAGACTACCCCGAGGTCGATGGCGAATTTGTCGGGGTAGAGACCGAGGAGGTTCAGAAGGGATATGAAGCCCCTATACACGATTTCACATTAGAATTAAACGGAGAAGATCAAACACAGGAACTTATGAAGGAGGATAAGCTGATGATGGTAGTGGCCTACGATCTGGCAAAGACAAAAATCGCTGTTTATGGGGAGATCAAGTCGGTAACGGATCGGGCCCTGGAAAGCGGATTTACCGTTATTGGAACGTCGGCTTCGAATGAAAATTTGACGGCCCCGATCATAGAGAAATACAAGCTTCAATTTCCATTTTACTTCACCGATGAGACTACTTTAAAGACTATTGTACGCTCGAACCCGGGAGTCTTGGTCCTAAAAAATGGGACGATTGTGCAAAAAGTCCATTATAACGATCTCGATGAACTTGTATTCGATTAAATTTATATCCTTCAATTATCACTGAAAACGGTAAAACACAGATTATGAGAAGTAAAATAGTAGCAGGAAACTGGAAAATGAACAAAAATCTTCAGGAGACTATCTATCTCGCTGAAGATATAGCATCAAAAATAGGAGAAACCCAGGCTGAGGTAATGGTAGCTCCCACCTTTGTAAATCTATCCGCTGCGGTATCTGCACTGGAATCTTCGATGATCGAGGTAGTGGCACAGAATATGCATTTCGCTGAAAGCGGTGCCTATACCGGTGAAATTTCCGCCGGAATGTTAAAGGCCATTGGTGTCAAAACCGTTATCATTGGGCATTCTGAACGACGGGCCTACTTCGGGGAAACCGATGAGCTTCTTTCGAAAAAAGTAAAGGCTGCGTTGGAAAATGATCTCAGGGTTATTTTTTGCTTCGGTGAAGAATTGGCAGACCGACAGTCGGGGAATCATTTTAATGTGGTGGAAAGCCAATTAAAGAATGCATTGTTTTCTCTTTCTGCAGACGACTGGAAGAATATTGTTTTAGCTTACGAACCTGTATGGGCAATTGGTACAGGAGAAACCGCAAGTCCGGAACAGGCACAGGAAATGCATGCGTTTGTTCGACAGACCGTTATGGATGGTTTTAATCAGGATATTGCTGATGATGTTACTATTTTATATGGTGGAAGTGTTAAGCCGGGAAATGCGGCTGAAATTTTTGCAAAACCAGATGTGGATGGCGGACTCATTGGTGGAGCAGCATTAAAAACCGATGATTTTCTGGCGATCGTTAAAGCGATCTGATGCCTATGGTTGATAACTATTTAGAATATAGCTTTACCGTACGCCCAAGACAACCGGCTACGAATATCCTGATTGCAGAACTGGACTCCCTCGGTTTTGAAAGCTTTTTAGAGACGCCAGAGGGGCTGTTGGCGTATATAAAAAAAGCGGACCAGCAGTTTGATAACCTCGATGAAGTAAACATACTTCGGAATGCTGATTTCGATATTGAACACAGTGTGAAGGAAATTGATCATCAGAACTGGAACCAGGAATGGGAATCGAGTTTTGAACCGATACTTCTGGGCCATCATTGTGCCGTGCGTGCACCCTTTCACCCGAAGCCGGAGGTGAAGTACGATATTGTGATTACTCCCAAAATGAGCTTTGGTACAGGGCATCACGAAACCACACATATGATGCTGCAGTTTGTATTGAAAAATGATATACAGGGCAAATCGGTTTTGGACATGGGATGTGGCACCGCGGTTCTGGCCATATTGGCCTCAATGAGGGGGGCTTCGAAGGTCGATGCCATAGATATCGATCACTGGAGTTTTCTAAATGCGCAGGAAAATGTTAAGCTCAATCATCAGGAACATATCCGGGTCCGTGAAGGCGATGTCGGTTTACTGGAAGGGGAGAAGTACGATATTATTCTGGCCAATATCAATCGCAATGCACTCTTGCGAGATATTCCTCACTATGTGGCGAACCTGAAACGTGGCGGTATTCTCTTGCTCAGTGGATTTTATAAGGAGGACCTTCCAGTGATTTCGGAAAAGTGTGCCGCATACGAGCTTAGCTTCCAAGAAAATTTGGAAAATAATGATTGGGTTTCGGCAAAATATGTATTTTAGGGTAGATTAAAACCGGTCTCTTATGAGTACAAAGGAAAAAATCTCCGAAGAGCTTCTATTGGATGAGGAAACGGTTAAACAGAACGAGATTGTATTGTTTAATGATGATGTCAATACTTTCGACCACGTAATTGACACTCTTATTGATGTTTGCGATCATACTCCCGAACAGGCTGAGCAATGTTCACTGATCGTTCACTATAATGGCAAGTGTACCGTTAAAACAGGGGAATATCGCGATTTAAAACCCAGATGCTCACGATTGCTTCAGGCTGGGTTGAGCGCAGAGATTGTATAAAGATGAGAGCTATTCGATATCGTTAGTCCGATGGATTCCCAAAATTCCTTGAGTTTTTAAAGACCTTGTTGAACCAGGTCAAAATAAATAATGAAAATTTCTATGCAACCAACCAGCCGCAATTCAGTTTTTCAGAAAAGAGGGATTCTATTTTTTTTGTTTGTAGCAGGGCTGTTATACTCCTGTGAAGAAAAAAAAAGTGAATCACCAGAAGATAAAAAAGAGACGGAGACTATTATTGATTTACCGATGAAGGGAATCGTTTATACCACTGCACATAATACTGATTTAAAATTAACTTTTACCGATAGCATATCTTTCGGACCATTTAAGCAACCGCTTGAAACCGAAATCGATGTTCTGGTAGATCCACAAAAACAGTTTCAGGAAGTACTCGGGATTGGAGCGGCTTTAACCGATGCTGCAGCCGAAACCTTTTTCAAACTTACAGAAGAGAATCAGAAAAGGTTTATGGAAGCCTATTATAGTGTTGAAAATGGAATTGGATATTCCCTCGGTCGCACAATTATTCACAGCTGTGATTTTTCCACCGGGAGTTATACTTATGTAGAAGAAGGTGATGCGGAATTAAAGACTTTTAATATCGATCATGATCGACAGTTCCGTCTTCCCTTTACCAAATTGGCCATAGAAGCCGCCGGTGGCGAACTGACCATGTACGCCAGTCCCTGGAGCCCACCCGCTTTTATGAAGACCAATAACAATATGTTGAAGGGAGGAAAGCTTAAGCCAGATTTTTTTCAACCCTGGGCAAATTATTATGTAAAGTTTATCGAGGCATATGAAGCCGAAGGTATACCTATCTGGGGGCTTACAATTCAAAATGAACCCATGGCCGTACAGCGTTGGGAATCTTGTATTTATACGGCCGAAGAAGAAAGGGACTTTCTCAAAAATTACCTTGGGCCAACCCTCGAAAAGGCGGGCATGGGCGATAGAAAAATCATCATATGGGATCATAATCGTGATCTTCTCTTTCAACGGGCAAGTGTTATCCTGAACGATCCGGAAGCGGCAAAATATGTCTGGGGCACTGGATTTCATTGGTATGAGGATTGGAAAGACGGGGTCCCAATGTTCCATAATGTAAAAAATGTAAATGATGTCTTTCCCGATAAGAATCTAATTTTTACCGAGGGGTGCAACGAGGGCTACGATATAGAAAAAATAGATGAAGCCCGACTTGCAGAACGCTATGGAAGATCGATGATCAACGATTTCAACAACGGGGTAGTCGCGTGGACCGATTGGAATATATTACTCGATGAGACCGGTGGGCCAAACCATGTTGGAAACCTCTGTTTTGCGCCTGTTCATGGAAATACCAAAAATGGCGAACTCACTTTTACCAATTCCTATTACTATATCGGGCATTTTTCAAAATTTATCAGACCCGGCGACAAGCGGATTAGTTCTGTGTCTAGTTCAAATACCGTGATATCTACAGGCTTTATCAACGATAAAGGACAGGTGGTCGTGGTGGCGATGAATCAGGGTGAAAAGGCGTTAAAGTACGGGATCACCATAGGTTCAAGATCTACCCATCTTTCTATACCGGCTCATGGGATCCAAACCATCGTCTTATCTGAATAAAGTCATCACCTAAAATCTAAGCAACCAACCCTCATTATGAGTTCAGAAATAAATCAGGATACCAGTCAAGTGATTAAAATGAACAAGTCTTACACCATTTTGATCAGTTTGATCGTGGCACTGGGGGGGTTCCTTCTTGGATTTGACAGTGCGGTGATTTCCGGTGCTGTGAAGGGGATCACCATCTATTTTGAAATGACGGAATGGATGCTCGGTTTTTCTGTGGGTTGTGTTGTTTTCGGAGCAATGGCGGGCAACCTGATGGCAGGACCTATGGCCGACAAGTTTGGTCGGAAAAAGGTTCTTATCGTAGTAGCGGCCCTCTTTACCATCTCTGCCTCCTGGTCGGCTTTGGCCACAGGCTATGTTGAATTCATTACCGCCAGGATTATCGGAGGTATCGGAATTGGAGGAGCAATACTTATCGCGCCGATCTATATCGCGGAAATCGCCCCACCTAAGCTAAGGGGGAGCCTGGTCTCATTTAATCAACTGAACATCGTGATCGGTATTTCAGTGGCCTATTTTTCCAACTACTTCCTTGTGAATTTGGGAGAAGACAGCTGGCGCTATATGTTAGGAGTCGAAGCCATCCCTGCACTGATTTATTTTTTGGCTCTTTTTACCGTTCCCAGGAGTCCACGCTGGCTTATCCAAAAACTCAATAAGATTGAACCAGCCAGAAAGATCCTGATGAAAATAGGGGGTGAGGCGTACGCCGAAATCACCATACAGGAAATTCAAAGAGGCATCGATAAAAAAGAACCGAAAGGAAAGCTTGCCGATTTGTTTCAGCATAAGTATACCACCATAATGATCATCGCATTCGGGATTGCATTCTTTCAACAAATAACCGGCATCAATGCTGTTTTTTACTATGCACCAACCATATTTGAGCAAGCAGGGGGTAGTACAGATTCCTCCTTTCTTCAGGCTATTGTTGTGGGGCTGACCAATCTCGCTTTCACCATTGTAGCCATTCTTTTTATCGACAGATTAGGAAGAAAGCCATTGCTTCTTATAGGGACAAGCACTATGACTATCGCCTTGCTAATGGCCACCTTTGCTTTTAATAATGCTACCTATGATTTTAATAGTACTAGCTTAAACAAGGTGTCAAATAATGAAATCCGAACAAAACTAGCACCCTTGGAGGGACAGTCTTTCGATGGGCAGTCCGTTTTATTTGAAGAAGTGGAACCTTTGCTTAATGAAGATCTTTTCCTGAAATTTAAAAGGAATGAAATCACCAATTTTATTCAGATCAATGCAACCCTGGTACTTATAGCCATATTGCTATATGTGGCTTCCTTCGCTATATCACTTGGGCCCGTTATGTGGACCCTGTTCTCCGAAGTTTTCCCGACCAAAATCAAGGGAATAGCAATTTCTGCGGTGGGCTTTTTCAATTCCCTTATAAGTTTTTCAGTGACTCAGGTCTTTCCCTGGGAACTTAGTAATCTTGGCCCGACAGCTACCTTTGCCATTTATGCACTCCTATCGTTCTGTGCAATTCTATTTGTGTCTAAATACGTTGTTGAGACCAAAGGAAAAACACTTGAAGAAGTACAGGAAGTATTAATTAGAAAGTAATAGCCAGAATGTGATTTTTGAATGCTGAGAATCGATTGATCTTTTAGAATTTCAGTTTTTCATCTTTATCCCATAAGCCCCAATAAGCACCTACATCACCTTCGGCCCCTACTTTCCAGGATTCGTCAAAAGAGGAAAAATAAAAAATCTCGACCTGATCTTCCTCGGCCCATTTTTGCATGTTCATGAAATATTTCAAATAGTTTTCATAGGAGGGATATGCACCCTCCAGATTACTGCCCTGACTGGGCCATCCGGTTTCGGAGATGATAACTTTTTTACCATTACCAGCCTTAAGCGCCCTCTGGTACATATCCTTGATATAGAGCAAAGAATAATCCATGTCGCACCCTTCCCAGAATGGGTAGCAATTGGCCAGGATTATATCGCTTGCCTCCGCAATTCTTGGTCGCTCTGCAAACTCATAGTATGCGTCTACGTAGGCAACCGGCACATCAGGAACGGCATCTTTTACCTTTTGAATGAAATTGAGCAGTTCATCTTCGTTCAGGTCTCCGCGTAACATCACTTCATTGCCCACGGCTGCAATATCGACATATCCTTCTTTGGCGAGTTTTATAAGGTTTTCAATTTCTTTTTCATTTATCTCAGGATCATCACCAAGCCAGGCTCCCACCATGGTCTTGATACCAAATTCTCTGGCGATTCGTGGAATCTCTTCATTGCCTTCGGTACAGGAAAAAGAACGGATCCATTGAGTATAGGGCTTTATGATCTCCAATCTTCGGCGTATTTGCGCTTCAGAAATTTGATCGCCCGGGTTTTGACCTTCTTCATACGGACTAAAACACAAGCCGTGCATTCCATCTTCCAGCACCAACCGGCTCATCTTTTGTAATTGCTTTTTGCTTTTACCAGTGTAGTCGATCGACGATAATGCCAAACGCTTTTCTTTTCTTATATAGGACATAGTGTTCCACTTAATTTTATGTGATATTTTACTGATTTATTTCTTATAGCACTCCTCTCCTTGCCTCCAATTCTTCCTTAATTTCCTTAGCTCTTTCTTCTGATAAGGAATACTTCCACATTACCCAAATAGCCAGGGCAGCCGTTAATGAAGGGATAATTATATCTGCGATTCTAAGCCTGTTCATGGTTTCTACGGATTGTTCTGTTAGGTTTGGATCAAATCCTACAATCTTTAAAATTAGTCCACCTAAAACAAGGGCAATAGCTTGTCCTAATTTAACCATCCACCAATATATGGCACCAAATGTACCTTCCTTTCTGGGCATACCATTTTCTAACTCATCCAGATCGCATACATCGGCCGTCATTGACATCATCAGCGTAAATAATCCTCCCATACCGAAAGCAAATAACGGAATAGGCACAAAGATCAGCCATGGTATATCGCTACCGGGATCTATGGTAAACCAAGACATTCCGATACTTTCCAATGCCGGATTTAAAGCTTCGAACAGCCCTCCAATAGCCGAGTTCAATCCCTTTCCTAAGCCTGTTTGGTTGAAATCATTATTGAGCCCTTTGTCGAACCCAAACCATTTTAAGAGGTATCCTGCAATTGATAGCGCTGTGGAGATTAGAAAAGCATTTCTCTTTCCCCATTTATTTGCCATTTTTGAAATTATGGGGATCACCAAAAATGCAGTTATCATTGCATTGATGGTATTGAACCAGGCTGGCCAGGTACCTGCTAATTCATAACTGCCGTTATATATGTAGAATACGATAATGAAAACACCAAATGCCGCTACGAGCTGAAAGCCATTAAAAACCAGGAACGTAGCTCCGCATAGCTTCATAAAAGGTTTGTTTTTAGACACTTGTACAATTCCTTTAAACAAATCTTTCAAGTTCGCAGAAAGCGTTTTGAAATTGATCTTTTTTCGGTTCTCCATATGTTCCGAATCAATTCCCTTACAAAATAATGCCGGCAGAATTCCAAAAATCACGCACAATGCACCTACAATCAGAGCCATAGTACGGACACCCTCTGTTTGCGTATTAAAGGTATTCGAGTCTGGAATAATTACATATAACCAAGGCACTATCATCCAGGCAATCTGCCCCATGCTATTGGCAAAACTCATTAACCTCGTTCTTTCATTATAATCTGATGTCATCTCATAACCAAGACCTACTAAAGGTGTGGCAAACATTGTATTACCCACCAGAAATAGGATTTGAATAATCATGACATGCCAAATGATATAAGACTGAGAGGCATTATCATCTAATTGCCACATCAAAAAGAAGAGAATACCACTTATGATTGCCCCTAGGAAAATATATGGTCTTCTTCTGCCGAACCTTGATTTTGTGTTGTCTGAAATAAAACCCATTATCGGGTCGGTAATGGCATCGAAAATTCTGGGTAATCCTCCCAGAAGTCCAGCCCATAAAGGGTCAACTCCCCATGCAGTCAGTAAAAAGAACTGAATAAAAACGCCAAGTGTTCCTGGTAAAATGTTCAGTATAAAATGACCTGCCCCAAATGCGGCTTTTTGCCCAACAGGTACTTTGTCTTTAGAAAGTGTTTTTACTTGACTCATAATTATTTTGGTTGATTGGTTCTATTATTTGATTACTATAGTCTGTATCGCCTGGGCGCTTATGGGTATGTTCGAATTTCTTTCTCCTAGAGAAAGATTGAACTCTTTGTCATCTTTACTTTGATTTAGTACTACCACCGCAATAGATCCATCGGGATTTTGTGCTGCGGTGACCATCAGTGCATCATCATTATTCTCAAATCCAATACGTACGGCACCTGGTCTGATGTATTTACTGAAATGCGCCATGGTGTAGTAGAGTGGCGTAAAATATACCTGGTCCTGGTCCGGATCCACAATAACAGGAGCCACGCACCAGTTCTTAAACCAATTGGGACCTCCCTGACGGTCCAGAACCATATTCCAGTCTACCCAGCCATCTACCCAATTATTCAGGCAACCGATGATATCCCTGGCATATCGATATACCGGGACGTATTTTGGATGCAGATGTTTATCTTCTTCAGGAGCCCAGTCCCATCCCCAGTCAGTCGCTTCCTTAGACCAGTACCACTGGTCGTCCTGCCAAACAGGGACCTGGGCATCAACGCAGGCTTCAGATTGAATGATATGCTTATCCGGGGCTGCATTGTGCGCAAACTGCAGATTCTCCGGGAACCAGTCGAATGTACTCGCATACCAGTGCACGGCAGTACCGTCGAAATATCTGGCCGCTTCCTCATCCTCGAACATCGCTCTGATCCATTCTTTCATCTCCTCACCCCGATTCTGATCATAACCGAGAATTTTAACCTCATGCCCGTCGGCCTCTAATTTTGGGCCCAGATGATTTTTAACAAATAGAGACATCTCTTCGGGTGTATAATGCATACTCTCCCAATTGTTATCGTTACCTAGTGGCTCATTTTCAACGGTAAAACCCCAGATATCTATTCCCTCTGCTTTGTAGGCGTCGATATATTTTGAAAAGAACAATGCCCAGGTATCATAATATTCTGGCAGGAGTTTTCCGCCGCGCCAGTCTTTGTTGTCTTTCATCCAGGGTGGGGCGGTCCAGGGCGATGCCATTATCTTAAAACCATCTTCAGAGACAGCCATGGCTTCATGGATCATAGGTATGATATCATCCCGATCTTCTTCGATAGAAAAACTGTTCAATTCCATATCTCCCTCCTCGGGGGCATATGAGTAATTACTAACCGAAAAATCACAGGAATTCATATGGGTACGGGTCAGGGAATATCTGGCTCCATCTGAACCGAAATATGCCTCAATTATCTTTTGACGATTCTCCTTGCCCAGCTGATTAAGTAAATGTGCGGATGCTTCGGTGAACGATCCTCCAAAACCTGTAATCGTCTGGAACTTTTGTTCCGGCATTAAATTAACCTGTGAGGCAGGTAATTCTGATTCAATTGTTTTCAGTGATGTTAACTTATTGCCTTCTGCTGAAGTTTCATATACCTCGACCTTCAAGTCGTTTTGAACAGTACAAGATTGGGTCATTATCGCTGCTAGTAAAATTAAATTGGTTTTGTGCTTCATAATCTCTCGTATTGGCCGATCCCCTTTATTTGGATCGGGCTATCTGACTTTAATGTATTGACATATGCCCTTTTTTTGAGGGGGGAACAAGCGCTTCTTTCATGAGTGCTTTCTGATCTCCTCCATAGGTTTTTGTGATAGGATTTCCGTTTCTCGTCAACCCATTAAAAATATCCTTGTCGACCAGTTCCCACATAGGGTATTTTGCCTGGCCTGCTATGGTAAACAGCCCGAAATGGTTCTCAGACCCACGTTGATTGTGGGCATCCTTCCATTTTTCATTAAACGCCTCAAAATAAAAGCAGGAGATGCCTGCCGAATTGGTCCAATCCCGCATATACTTGTAATACAGGCCTTGCTTGAATTCGTCTGATGCCCTCGAGCCTTCTGAACCGTAGAGTTCTGTGGAAACTGTAGCCCAGCCTGTTTCGCCGATATGAACCGGTTTTTCCAATCCGAGGCTTTTTACGTAATTCACCACTGAATCGTATTGAAACATGGCGAATTGTTTTGCCCGTAACACGGCAGCTTCTATAGTTTTTATGTCACTAAGTCCCTCCTCTTCTTCCGGCACCAGCCAGAACTCCGGGTTGTAATGTGAGTTATGATAGGGATAGGTGTGCATGCTGATGTAATCTACTGCTGCTACCAGTTGGGCCAGGGTCTCGGTATGATAACTGGTATCTCCACCGCCCCAGGAGGCAAAATCATCTGAACTGGTGATCCAAAGATCGGCTGGCAATTTGCCTTCTTTTTTCAAAGACTGCAGATGGTTCACCCATTTTAGGATTACCGCTGGCTGTACATAGTAGCTTTCGGCCCAACGAATCATCGCCTCATTACCCACCGCAAGAATTTTAACAATATCGGAGAATTGGCTTGCCAGTGCAATCGCCCGGGCCATCTCCGATGCATTCTGCTCACTTTCCGCATTATGATCCGGTTCCAGGTCTGTCCATGCATTTTTACAGTCGATCCAGGCACCCAGCATAACATACATTTCAAAATCGGGATCTTCCTCTTTCAATTGTCTGATCGATACCAGGATGTTGAATGCATGCGGATAATGAACATTATAGGTCCGCAATACTCTTATTCCCATGGCGTAGAGTATCTTCAGATCATCTTTGATCTCCGAAAGCGTTGGCTGCTTTCTTATATCACGACTTATTTCCCTATATCCTCCATAGGAGATGGCTAAATATTGCGGATTACCCAAGATATCTTTTGCTGTCAATTCTTTTTTCATTTGAATCTGCTCTTCTTTATTATTCACCTTAGCATCTTTACAGGCATAGAAGCCAGTCAGAGCCAGAGCGACAACCATCATTATCAACAATAATTTCATAGTTGTTTCTATTTGATTTATACCAGGTATTCAGTTGTGTAATATATTTCATTTTTGATATAAACTATTTTGTTGTTGGGTATTGCAATCCAAATCCAAAGGGTAATAACGGCTCTATTGAGTCATCCCAAAAATTAGGACCGTATTTGCCATTGTAATCGTCAACCGATTTTGGCCAGGAATGGGGTAGTTTCCCTTTGAAGTTGTGGTCTCCAAAAAGCACTTCTGCTATGCCATCACCTTCTGATCCGGGTAACCAGGCCGCCACAAATGCATCGGCTTGGTCGATTTGTCTGGTGGTCACCAATGGTCTTCCGGAGAGGATTATAACTACAGTTTTCACTCCTTTTTCCACGTAAGCATCTATATATCGTTTATGCGATTCTGTCAGGAAAAGTTCAAAATCACTGACCTCATGCCCAACATCGCCAAAGAATTCGGCATAGGGCTTTTCTCCCACAACAATAATAGCCACATCAGCATCCTCCTGAACATCTGTAGCATTTTGGTCGTATATAACTTCTCCACGGGCAAGCTTTTTTATGCCCTCCAGTATGGTGGTAGCCCCTTGATAATCTCTGTCGGCTCCTTGCCAATCAATAGTCCATCCTCCTGATTGAAGGCCAGCACTATTGGCGTGTTCCCCCACCACCACAATTTTAGGCAGGTTCTTTTCCAGCGGCAGTGTATTTTCCTTATTCTTTAACAAAACCAGTGATTCCCTTACCGCCTGGCGCGCTACTGCCCTATGTTTATCTGATCCAATTTCACAAATCAACGCTGGATCCGGAAAAGGATTCTCGAATAGCCCTAATCGGAATTTTTGACGCAGTATTCTTCGAACGGCATCATCGATGCGATCCATTGAAACCTCTCCATTTTCTATGGCCTGGCGCAAACCTATTTGGAACATTTCAAGATCACCATCCACAGCCATAACCATATCGATGCCCCCATTGATAATCTCATCCTGTCCGTATTTGGAATACCCTTTCCAATCCGATACCACAATACCATCGAATTTCAACTTGTTTTTTAAAATCCCTGTAATCAAATCCTTATGGGCATGCATGGAGACACCGTTCAAGGTATTGAACGACGTCATCACCGAGCCCACACCCAATGCGATCGCTGCCTTATATGGAGGTAATAAGTACGAGTTGACCTCCGCCATGGAAAGTGAGGTTTCACCACCTTCCTGCCCGAAATCGGTAGCCCCATCGCCAATAAAATGCTTGGCTGTCGCCATTACCTTCCGGGAATCCCCAAGTTCTCCCTGATGTCCTTTTATAGAAGCCCTGGTGAGTTTTGTGGTTACTTCGGTACTCTCAGAAAAAGCTTCGTAAACCCGCCCCCATTTTTCATTGTAGGGGATGGCTACACAAGGTGAAAAAACCCAATTAAAACTTGTAGCCCTTGCTTCCAGGGCAGTTATAGCTGCTGCTTTTTCTACAAGATCGGTATTCCCCGAGGCACCTAATCCGATATTATGTGGAAATATAGTGGCGCCATCGAATGTATTTTGTCCGTGTATGGCATCTACCCCAAAGAGCAAGGGTATCCCTAAACGTGTGGACATTGCTATCTCTTGCAATTTTTTGAACTTCACTTGCCAATCCATTGCATTTGTGCTCATGGTTGGACCTTCCGTATGAATGATGGAGCCGATAAACTTCGTAGCAATATCGTTTTCGGCAACGTCATCAAAATGCCTTACCTGGGTCATTTGTCCAATCTTCTCTTCGAGCGTCATCAACGGCAACAAAGCGTCAATTTTTAACGCTATAGTCGAATCCGAATGATTGTTTTTACCCATAGTATTACTATAACATGAAAAAAGGGATACTACACTAATGGTAAAAATCCTCAGGACATGTATTGAAATATTCCGTGTCACCTTAGATTCACTTCATTTAACTTTACGATAATGTTACGGATCTCTCCTTTTCTTTCGAACACCTTTTTACTGGAAGCAGGATCAAGAGTCAGATTGTCGATCTGCTTTGTTGTATTATCCTTAAACTCGATCTCGACACCTTCTTCAGACGACAAGATATACACTACCGGAACCTGGCAAAAAGTGAAACATAACGAACCTGCTGCCAGGGGGAGTATTTTCTCCTCCTG
>JBDNAQ010000051.1:0-16345 GCA_039768345.1 Flavobacteriaceae bacterium | reverse complement strand
TTGTAACCGCCGAAATCCCCCTAAAAGAAACCCCGTAAATTACCTCAATTCGCCCTCAGTATGCCCGAAAGCGGCTGCAAATATAGAGCGTATTTTTTGCATGGACAACACTGACCTGAAAAAAAATTAATATAACCCATTTTTCCGATCAGTAATGATTATGAAAAGCTTGCTAAATCACTGATTATAAGTTCTATGAAAAGAAATTCCAGACCAGTCCAAAACGTATCACAAAATCACGATAGGGGTAGTTCGGCGCGGCATAAAAGTTAAAACCTGTCCAGGCAGAATTAAAGTGCTCCGCTTTCAGGTAGATCCTCATGGTGCGAACCTTGGCATTGATAAAATAATCGAACATAGGATATCCTCCTAATTTCTCGTTGTTCTGAACAAAGAATTCAGACAAGATCGGGCTATAGGAATTCATATTATATTCGGTAAAATATTTGAACGTAATCCCTGTCTGAATGAACATCGCCTTTTTAAAGATCTCATCGGAATAATAGAGGGTATTGCGGGTAACAAAAGCCGGTACATTCAATACCTCACTATTCTGAGTTACCGTTTGATACATCAGTGTATTGTCTAATGCCCATTTTCTCCATTTGAGCTCCTTTTGGTATTTGATCTTTAAATGATCTACGCTACTTCCTTCCTGAAATGGCCTGATAAAGGCATTCTCCTGCCCTGCATCGATCTCCTCCTGACTGGCAGTCGACCTGAAATAGGTATAGTTATCCAGGGTGGTGTATTTTGCCGAAAGATTCCCCCAAACCTGAGATTCGAGATTAAACTGAAGGCTGTAAACTCCTTCCTTTTCATAATTCTCAAAATTGTACCAATTGTAGTTTTCATATTCAGACTGATACAGGAGGAAATTAAAATCAGGAAGTCGTGATGAGATATGAAGCCCCGCACTAACCGTATGTTTCTCCCCTAACCGATAACGCGCCTGGGCACGAATCAAATTATCTGTAAGCTCACCGATTATCGTATAAGTAATATCACCACTTAAGGCAAAATTGCCGATCTCTTTTTCGTAGTGACCACCCACGCTGATCTCCTCTCCTTTTAATTGATTGGGTATGGTCTGTTCCGGCGTAACCAAAATACTGTTGAAAAAGTAATTGTAGTTATACAAATTAGCATAACCGGTTAACCGGCCGAGTGTACGATTGGAAAAAGTTACACTTAGCTGATTGAACATCTTTTTTAATACAGCTTTGTCATCGATAGGTTCCAAAAAGGCATTGCCGAAAAAATCATTCTGCGCCAATTGTTCAAATTGATAGAACTTAGACTCGTAATTGAATTGATGGCCAAATGATAAAGCGGTGCGAGGGGCCGAAACAGAATCCCTTTGTCTTCCGAATAAGCGGAATTGATGATCCAAATAGTATCGCTTCCCATCGAGCCTGTTACCTGCATCGGTAAGAAATACATCCAACCTGGAACGATCGCTAAAATCGGGATTCCCATCTTCGAACTGCAATTCTTTTTGAGAAATACCTCCGTTTTCCTCAGATTGGATTTGTTGATTGGCAATATGAGCGCGTAGCCGATACCGCCCATTTTGGGTTACATAATTGGTCGTGGCCCTGAAATTGCCAGATTGCACCTGATCGAACTGGAACTTACCCAGCGATCTGAAACCCTTGTAGGCCAGGGAGAAGTTGAATCTTCTCGAGGTATTCACAGCCAGTGAAGCATCGAGTAATTGTCCCTGTTCCAGAGTGGTTTTAAAAAATAAATCGGTCATCGGTGTCGCCACGTTGTAATACTTGATATCTTCAATCTCGAAATAGTTAAAGTGTTTCGCACTGGCACCGAGAACCGGATATAACGTGCTTCTTTCAAAATCCACTCCCAATGAATTATATGGTCGTCCGATATTGGAAAAAGGCATGAGTTCAAAATCGTCGCGCCTTAAATAATTGTGCTTGTATTCCTTGGTAATATTTAGAGTAGTATCGAGCGAGGTGGTGTCTCGCTTATGGGAGATAAGACGGTAGTCCTTGATCGTTATTGAATCTTTAATAGCTTCGGATGCAGCCTTCCCGCCTTTCTTAATCCTAAATTTGGTGCTATCTTTCTCAGGCTTTGGTGGAATCGAATCTTCCTGCGCAAATGATGAAAGTGCCAGGAAGCCGAAGAGCAGCAGGAATAGATATTTCATAGTAACATCTTACTGTGGCAAAGTTAATTTTTTTGTTCCTAACATAATGTGAAAGTTTAAGAGGCATTTTTCCAACGGTTAATTTATATTCCTGATGCTTTGTTTACATGGTTTTCTCATGCGCAAGAATTATCTTCGTGCCAAACTTAATTCAATTGCTCCGAACATCTTTTAGCAATTTGGCAGAAGCGGGAACCGATGAAGCAGGACGAGGATGCCTCGCAGGCCCTGTAACGGCAGCAGCAGTCATTTTACCTTCCGCTTTTCAGCATCCGGAACTTAATGATTCCAAACAGCTCGGTAAAGCACTTCGATTTAAGCTAAAAGAGATCATTAAATCTTCGGCCATCGGATACGCAATTTCTCATGTTGAACCAGAAAGAATAGATCGTTTCAATATCCTCAACGCATCCATAATAGCTATGCACGAAGCTCTGGATGAGTTGCGAATCCAACCGGAATATATAATTGTAGATGGCAATCGATTTAAACCCTATAAGGAGATCCCTTATCAGTGCATCGTTAAAGGCGATGGTAAGTTTCAAAATATCGCGGCAGCCTCAATCCTTGCGAAGACTTATCGGGATGCGTATATGGAAAAATTGCATGAAGAATATCCCGTTTACAATTGGAAGAAAAATAAGGGCTACCCCACTGCAGAACACAGGGAAGCTATCAGGAAATATGGGATCACACCCTATCATCGAAGAAGTTTTCGTTTACTACCCGAACAACTTGAATTTGATTTTTGAGCCTTTACCATTAAAGATAAATTCCATGTCAGAATAAGTTCTTTATTGCATAAATTTGACCAAATTTTAATAAATGCCTCAAAGGTTAGTTTCGTTCCTCCTGCTTGTAATTATCATTGGGTGCTCGCCCTCTAAAACTACCGATTATCCGCTGCTGGCATATGTCCCGGAAGATGCCTCGCTGGTGATTAAGATCAACAATCTGAATGCTTTTCTCAGCGAACTAAAAAACAACCAATTTCTAACCGACGTCGCTAAAGCTGGATCAGTCGAAAAAGTCAACAAGGCATTCAAGCTGCTCAACGATATGGATGCAGACACCACGGCTCTTCTTGCCGTATTCGAGGAAGATTCCACTCAAATTTTATACATTACCCACGCCATCCAACCCGACAGTATAGCTAGAGATACTATGGCAATTTCACAAAGCGGCACACCCGCTCCTGAGGCCAAAGAGGATCAATACCATTCTCTGACCACCGGAGGAATAAAACTTGTAAGTACTTCCGAAACGCTCATCGATCGATTTAGAAGTGGAAGTCCATCCTTGAGCGAAGAGCATCCACTGGCTGAATTGTACAAAACCGCATCCACGGAAAAATCGGCTTCTTTTTTTGTCAATACCAGGAAACCGATGAGGCTCTTTCCTGCTTTTCTGAATGAGGATAATACGAATACAAATAGTTTACAGACCGATTGGTTGACCTTCGACCTGAACAGTTCCCAACACTATTTATATTTAAACGGTATGACCAGGGTACACGACAGCTCGGTGAACTTTCTAAAACTCTTTCATGGAACACGTCCGTTGAGGAACATCACTCCTGAAATAGCCTCAGCATCGGCCGATGCCATCCTCTCTTTTACTTTCGATGACCATGAAGTGTTTGGACGTAACCAAAATTCATTCTTCAACAGTCCGTATTCCATCAATACACACCTGCAATCAGTAGAAGAAGTAGGGATTATTTTTCAGAACAACGCAAAGGCCGTTGTACTGAGCACCTTCGATTCGGAAGCCATTCAGAAGTACCTCGATGGCCTTGTCCTTCAAAGAAGGGCCTACCAGGGACACGATATCCTTAGGCTTTCAAATAAAGATTTTATCGTTAGCTCATTTGCGCCTCTCGTAGACAACTTTGAGGCCAACTATTATACTCTATTGGATAACAGATATCTGTTTTCTGAAAATGAGGCATTGCTTGAAAGCCTTATCGGCAACTATAACAAAGGTAACGTTTTTAGCACCGGCGTTCTGTTTCGCAGCGTAGAAGAAGGATTGACCGATGAGGCCAGTATTCTTTTTGTGGCCAACGCCAGGGGAATGAAGGTGGCAGCCTCATCATTTTTATCAAAAGATATTCTTGGAATAATTTCCAAAAGCAATCCTGGCAAATACGGTTTCAGCACCCAGGTGGTGGCCGATAAAAATTTTTACCATTCCCATTTTTTGGTGAACACCCTGGGGCGGGAGAAGAAGTCGGGAACCACTGCACCATTATTCACAGTGGTGCTTGATAATGAGATCGCAACAGATCCACAATTCGTAATCAATCACCGATCAGGAAAGAAAGAAATCATAGTTCAGGATATCGACAATAATCTTTACCTGATATCGTCGGAAGGCAAAGTTCAATGGAAAAAGCAATTACAAAGCAGGGTCCAGGGACAGATCAGCCAGGTGGATCTCTACAAGAATGGTCGTTTGCAATTAGCTTTCACCACCACTGATCAGTTCATCATCCTCGATCGTAATGGGAAAGAAGTTCCTCCCTTCCTGAAATCTTACCCGGGTGGTAACCTCAATCCATTGGCGGTTTTCGACTACGAGAAAAAGAAAGACTACAGATTTGTCGTGACCCAGGGAACCAAAGTCCATATGTATAACTCCAGGGGCAATGTAGTAACTGGTTTCACCTACACCGAAGCCGAAAGTCCTGTTCTTAGTGCGCCAAAACATTTCCGGATCGGCAGTAGGGATTATCTTGTTTTTAAACTCGAAAACGGCCGCTTAAAAATCCTCAACAGGGTTGGAAAAGATCGTATCTCTATTGATGAAGAATTTCAATTCTCATCAAACGACGTTTTCGTCTATCGCAATAAGTTTATACTGTCCGACAGAGGTGGTGTTTTAATTAGTGTGGACTCCAAGGGCAAGATCGAAAGATCGCCACTTAATATGAGTGAGGATCACGGTCTATATGCTACAGCTAAAACACTGGTCACCATGAACGAAAATACTATTTCGATAAAAGGCAGGAACCGGGATCTTGATCTGGGTGTTTACCTTCCCCCAAGGATTTTTTATGTCTACGACAAGATCTATGTGAGTACAACAGACATTCAGAGCGGCCAAGTCTATTTATTGGATAGCCGTAATGAGCCGATATCGAATTTTCCGGTATTTGGAAACTCCAACATAGATCTGGCCGATATCGACAACGATGGCAGTGTCGAATTGGTGACCAAAGACCAGGACAATTCTCTGATTGTTTACGGTATTCAATAATACAACAATCACCTCCGACCATACAGGAATACTGGCAGACTGTACACAAGTCCTCACTTCGCTATTTTTAATTCGTAACTTAAGGGATTAAAGAGTTCATAATGAACTCATTGAAAGAAAATTCGTATTGAACACCATGCGGAGTCCTTACATTTTTTCTCAGTATAAAATCGTATCTTAAGAACTACTTCAAATAACACTACCAAGATGAAATTAAACATACGACTTACCCAGTTTGTCATAGCCACAGCGCTTATGATATTTGCCCTTCCTGATGCCAATGCGCAGCTACTTAAAAAACTTGGCAAAACCGCGGAGAAGGCCGCCGAGAAAACCGTACAGAGAAGAGTAGCCAATGAGACGGCCAAAAAGACCGATCAGGCGCTAGACAGTATTCTGGAACCAGGCAGTAATGGAAAAAATGAACCTCAGGTTAATGGCGATCCGGACGGCGGCAACCCAGGAGGTGAAGGCGATGGAAACCAGGGAAATACCGGGGGAAAGGTTGCCAGTGGAGAAAAGAAAACTATCCAGGTCTATAGTAAGTTCGACTATGTGCCCGGAGATAAATTGATGTTTTACGATGACTTCGGTAATGATTTTGTCGGCGATTTTCCGGCAAAATGGAACACCAATGGGAGCGGTGAAGTGGTCACATTGAATGATTCTTCTAAGAAATGGTTTGAAATTAAACCAGGTCGCAATACTTTCTATATTCCTGATGTTCCCGCACTACCCGAAGAGTACACTGTGGAATTCGATTTATTGGTTGCCGGAGTTGATCAAAAAACATCATCAAGTACTGTGTTCCGGGTTATTCTGACCGATGCCTCCGAATTTAAATGGGGCAATAACTATGCATTTGTAAGTCTGCCATTGTGCCAGTACCATCCGGTGGGTATGCGGGTACGAAGCGAAAAGATGGGTATCAACAATAATGTTACAGCCGACATAAGGACTGCGGTAATGAATCGCCCTCATGTTTCCATTGCGGTAAATAAACAACGATTTAGATTATGGGTCAATGAGAAAAAGTATATAGATATACCCCGATTTCTTCCTGAAAGCGGTGTCTTGAACCGACTCAAATTTGAATTACCTTATATGGAAGATGGAAAAGACCGCTTATTCATGGCCAACTTAAAAGTTGCCGAGGGTGGTGTAGATCTTCGAAGAAAATTGATTTCAGAAGGTCGAATATCGACCAATGCCATTTTGTTCGAATCTGGATCTGCTGTACTTGAACCGCAATCAATGGGGGTCATCCGCCAAATTTCTCAAGTACTGCTGCAAGAAGCCGCCATGAATCTCAATATAGTAGGGCATACTGATTCGGATGGCGATGATGCTTCTAATATGGAACTTTCTAAACAACGAGCAGAAGCGGTAAAAAATGCACTGGTGAATGTCTACAATATCGATGCCTCGCGTATGCAGACCGAAGGCAAGGGTGAGACCGAAGCCGTGGGTGATAATAACACCGTTGATGGAAAGGCCCAGAATCGCAGAGTTGAATTTATAAAAATATAGTTCGATGAAAAGCTTATTACAACTATTCCTCGCTGTTTTGCTGTGCACTCAATTGACGTTCTCGCAAAACAACTGCAGTAAGTACTATCCTTTTGAACAGGGCACAAGTTTTCAGATCACCTCCTACGATAAAAATGACAAACCATCTGCCGTGATCAATTATGTAATAAAAGAATCAAATGGAGATACGGCACTTCTTGCCTATGAAATGCACGATGAGAAAGGAGAATTGATCCTCACATCTGAATACGGTATCAGTTGCGAAAACGATGGGATCGCTATCGACTTTAACTCGCTCGCAGCACCGGGTCTTATGGAACAGTATAAGGATATGGAAATAGATGTCTCGGGCACAAATCTTTACCTGCCCAACAATCTGAGTGTTGGACAGACGCTTCCTGATGCTGATCTTTTGATGAATGTGAGTATGAACCCTATAAACATGAAGATGACAGTAAGAATCTTCGATCGCAAAGTAGAAGGACAAGAAATTGTCACCACTCCAGCAGGTACATTTGACTGTGTAATCCTTAGCCAAAGTACCGAGTCGAAAATGGGCGTAAAAGTCACCGGCAGCAGCCGGGAATGGTATGCTCCGGAAGTGGGCATGGTAAAGCAGGAAAGTTATAATAAGAAGGGGAAAAAGATTGGCAGTAGTAAGCTTACGAAATTTAGCCTCTGATTAAAAATTGATTTTGACAGGATTGAAATCCACTGCCAAAACCTAATTCAGATATCCCACTAATCTGACGGATTACCTAAGCAGTTTTAACAGGTTATATCATCCTTCCCAGATTTAAGCCTACAACTACTTATCACCACTTTGGTATCAACCGGGTAAGGAATTAAGAAGTTCAACAGTGTACTGATAATTCTTACAATAAATACGTGCTCATCATGTCGAAACAGAAAGTCTTTTCATCAGTCGTCCTATGGTTGCTATGCGGCCTGTGCCTCAGTGCGCAATACACGGTAACACGTTGTTCTGAAATGGGATTTCGCCCGAAGTCTTATGATCCTTATTTAGACCTTTGGACAGATATTCTGGGATATTATTTAAATCCCATGGATGCGGGCGGTGGGGAAAATGACTGCTGGGTATACGAAAATAGTAATGGGTTAGACCATGTGATAATTCCTAACAGTTGGCAAAACAATCTTACTGCAGATATTCAGTCACTCATTCGCAGCACGATGACGGCCTTGGTCGACTCACGCACAAAATACCGTGATTATGGGTCCTTAAATAATGAATTATATTTCCTCTTTGAAGACCGTCCGGGTATAGAAACAGAACCCTTTGCGCACAATTTAATTAGCAACCAGTGTTGGATGCAATCTCATATTGATTATTTCAACGCATATTCCGAAGCTCCTCAAAAACAGTATTTTGTCGCACATGAAGTAGCTCATTGTTTTAATATGGAAAATATTGAAAGTGATCTTTTTGTAAACAATTATTCATTCAATGAGTGGTTCGATGAAAGCGTAAGTGAATTTATGGCTTCAGAAGTATACATAGATGTGAATATTGAATACGAATCTTCAGTAGAATTTGATTTAGATGCTGTCTCTTTTGCTCAGCCCTACAACGCCTGGCCATTGTGGTATTATTTTGTTCTGCAGAGGGGAAAAAATGCCCTGGTTCCTGAAATGAATACATTGACCCGCCTCACCAACCGTTCAGGAAGGTTGCGCCATTACCGCAGTAGTGGATTTGACCAGCTTTACCATGATTTTCTATTTGAATTTTATACCCGATCACTCCAGGACAGAGGCGGTGGTGGGATAGCGATTGAAGACACCATTTTGAGGCGTCAGGATAAGATACAACTCATACCTGATGCACCAACACCAATAATCCTCGATACGATCCCAACCGAACGTTTATCCATGTATCAGTTGGTTATTCCAGCATCTTATGATGTAACCATCTATCCCCCAGATGCATCTAATAGAGTACATTTTTCCATTTTAAACCACCCCGATAAGATTAAGGACTGGAATGAACCGGTTTTGATTGATGGTTATTGTGACCGCGAACGGGAATTTCGCTTGCTTGTCAGTCATTTAAACGATGATCCACTTACTGATATCTCAATTGAGTATGAGCTAAATGAACGTATTGGGTGCTGTACCTTAACTACAGCTATCACTAAAAATCCTTCTCCCGATGAACTCGAAGGGCAGTTTCATTTCGACTACTATATCGAATCTGAAGTCGAATCACTGACGGATGGAGAGACAACCGAGGTGGAGATGAATTACTATGTGAATTCTAAAGACGGGTCCATGTTGCTTTTGAAATCCTGGTTTACAGAAAATTTCGGCAGATCGGAATCCGGAGGTATGAAAGCAGAGGCTGTCATCTGGCTTGCCAATGGTCAGGTCGTTGCCTACGTTGAAGACGAAATTTATGGTCAGAAACGGGCCATCACCCTGGATATGAATCAAACTCGCGGAGATGTCATGGGACCTCGTGCTATCAACCCTGAGGAATTGCTTCGGGAAGGTCTAAGCAGCGGGGTTAGCCCTGCAGCTTTACCATCAGACAGCCCCTGGGCTGGCAACTCAACTCCATATGCGTACTATCGGGAAGAACGATTTGATCCGGGCGTTCGCAATCTGATGACAGCCTATGTGTCGAATGATGTTTCCGTAGTTGCAAGCCCGATGTCTTCCTTCGGCTTTATGGTAGGTCATATCAAAGATCTGTCTGGCCAGAATAAACATCTGGTCTATACCCGTTATGAAACGCCCGGGGGCGAAATCATGAGGGCCAAGCTCCATAAGCTCGAAAAACTATGTGCCTCCTTTGATGGAGAAGGATATAAAAAAATGACCTTAATGGGTTCTACCGGAGCCATTGGAGCGATGACAGATACAGAGCGCGATGATTTAGTCGCCTCTCAGCAGGCATATAATGCGCGCTTAGCTGCTTTATTGCAAGAAATGGGTCGATGTGGTGATGATGAAAACTGTATTGCAAGGAAAAAGCAAGAAATGCTTCAGCTTAAGAAAGAGAAGGAAAGTGCGATCTACGACCTGAATGAAAATAGCGAATTTACAGGTACAGCCGGCAGTAATTTTCAAAGCGATGAAAGGGCTATTAAGGAAAGGATGTACAACCTGCAGGGTGAAGCAATAGAACAAGAAAGAAGATGTAACAGACTTAGAGATTCAAATGCCGCATGTGGTGGTTGCATGAATAACGCTCTGCGATTATGCACAGAACAACTGGATGATCTTAAAACACAAATAAATAGACTGGAATGCGAACTGTTTAAATTACACGGGATGGGCGATATGATGGATGATTGTGAATAATATAAAAAGGTAGTAATTTAAGGCCAGGATTTATCTCCTGGCTTTTTTGTTACAAATGCCAACAAAAACGACACGAGTCGACTCTAAGATCAAAGAACTGGATATAAAATATAGTACAGCAATACCATATGAGTTTTAGAGTAAGTTCAGATCTTGTTCCCTTGTTTAAAGGTTTAGTTATTAGCCTTGAGCCCTACGCGGCGGCTCAACAAGTAGAGTTGAATTTTAAGAGTTCCCTAAAAAATCAGAACTCCTATTACAACCCCGATGAAATAATTCCTCAGCTTAGCAATTTCCTGATTAGTACTATAGCATTCACCCCTCAGCATCATAAGATCAATCTTTCATTGGATAAGTCGAATACCAATAACTCCCGTTGTATCTTAAGTATCCAGAATACTGGGGTAAATCTTGAAAATATTACAGAGATAAGGAATAAGATTCGTTTGAAGGTAAGGATGGAAAAACTAAATACTCCGGGAACGAGATTCCGCATAGAGATTCCTATCAGATCCGAAAGCGAAAACATTCCGCATGTCGAACAGTCGGCCACAGATACTGAAGAAATAACCCAGTATTATTTTAAAGTCAGCCAACGTTTAAAATCTTTCTTTGGAACTGTTGATGAATTAGAGGCGTCTGCTATGCTCACCGGATTTACAGAAGGGGTCTTCCTAAAAAAGGTCAATGCGATCATCAGCTCTCATATTCATGATAATAACTTTAATGTAGATGCCCTGGCCGCCTCTGTAGCACTGAGCAGAACACAATTATTTAGAAAATTAAAGCAGCTTACCAAAATGTCGCCCGGGAGATATATCCTTTATTTCAGGCTTCAGCAGGCAAAACGACTGCTCCAATCCAAGGAAAAGAACCTCAATGTAAGTGAAGTTTGCTATCAGTTGGGATTCCTTAGCAAAAGTTATTTCTCAAGATCTTTTCAAAAGCAATTCGGATTTCCGCCTTCAAAATGCAAATAAGTCCGGAATGAAACAATCAGGCAAATGATTGCACTAAATGAACAACTAACCAACAGCAAAACCCTATAAATTTGAACTATCTAAAATTAAGATTATGGAAGACTTAAAGAAAAACAGAGAGCTTATAGTCAGGTATTTCAATGCTATTACAGGGGTTGATAAGACCGATGAATTATTGAGTGAATACACCAATGATAAAAAACTCATAGATCATATCAAGTTCTTCGATGGAGCCTTCCCTCAATACGAGCTTTTTATCGAAGAAATGATCGCCGAGGGTAATAAAGTATTGGTCAGAGGTCGTTGTACAGGAATACATAAAAACGAGTTCAATGGTATTCCTCCTACCCATAGATCAATGGATTTGCCTTTTGTTATCAGATACACCATTGAAAACAATTTGATTACCGACCATTGGCTTATCGCCGACCAGGTAATCCTGATGGAACAACTCGGTCTGATGGATAAAAAATCCAATCAATCGGCCTAGATATAGAATTTCTGCTAAAACTGATTGACAGCACTTTTCTATCTAATTATTATTTAGACAAAACAGTCTAATCCAGTTCAAAAGCTTCCAGGTACTATATATAATAAGGTGCTTCGGTACGCAAGACCAGCAATATTTAAATCGTAACCAACATTTTTACTTAAATATCTATATATGAAAACACTAACAGGAATTGCAATTGTATTCGCATTAATTTTGACTAGTTCATTTATCTCAAGTGCTAAATCGATAAATAAAACATCAAATGCAGAAGTCTACGCCGTACATGAATTAGAAATAAAGTCAGATACCGACATGAAAGCGTTTGAAAAATTTGTGTTAGATAAAATCGCTCCTATTTATAATAAAATGGAGGGACAAGAATTGATACTGGTAAAAGGAGATCGAGGTGTCAGGACCGGTAAGTATTCCATATTACTGACATTTGATAGTCTTGAAGATCGCAACAGGATTTATCCTCCTTCTGGTGAATATGAAGAGGATTTTGGTGATCAGGCCATGTGGGACAAATTTGATTCAATGGTGACTGCCGGCTTTGGTAAAGTGCATACCGACTATGTACAGGTGGTCCAATAATCAGGTTTTCTAATCCTTTTTAAATTGAATCTGGTTTTTGCTTTTAGATTAGAAGCAGTTAGGTGGCGTATTAAGGAGAGTGGAGAATTGTGAATGATTATTCGATCAATAACCGGGCATTATACCCCGGTTTTTTCTTTGGAGATCATGGCTCCAAATAGTTCTGCAAAGTGCTTTAACAGTTTCTGTTTCACCTCCCCCACCTGCACCTCTTTAAGGCCCAGTTCCCGGTTGAGTGAGGTCACCGCCTTGTCCTTTATCCCACAGGGGATCATATGATCAAAATAGCTTAGGTCTGTATTGATGTTAAATGCAAAGCCGTGCATGGTAACCCAGCGGCTGGCACGGACGCCCATAGCGCAGATCTTTCGTGCCAATGGTGTTCCCACATCAAGCCATACCCCGGTCTCCCCATCAGAGCGCTCTGCGTTCAGACCATATTCCTTAAGCGTGAGGATTACCATTTCTTCGAGCAACCGAAGGTATTTATGTATGTCGGTGAAAAAATTTTCGAGATCCAGGATAGGATAGCCCACGATCTGGCCAGGGCCATGGTAGGTGATATCCCCGCCCCGGTTAATACGATAGAATTTTGCCCCATGCCTGGTGAGTTCTTCTTCTGTGGCGAGCAGGTTCGTAATATCGCCGCTTTTACCCAGCGTATATACATGGGGGTGCTCCACAAACAGAAAATAATTGGGCGTTTCCAGTCCGGCATCCTCCCTGCGATTCCTGATCTTGACATCCAGGATCTCCTGAAAAAGCTTTTCCTGGTAGTCCCAGCTTTCCTTGTAATCCTTATTGCCTAAATCCTGTATGAAGACGTCTTTATTCATTTTTCAAACAAAACTTCGACATTAAAAACACTCGGGTCATTATTGAGGTCGTACATATTTGCTTCAAGTTCAATCCCCATAAAGTCAGACAAGATCCTGGCCTTTTCATTATCCACAGCTTTCACGCGATATGGAAATCGGAATACCTGCTTGAAGCGGATCATATCGGCAAAAGGATCCTCTGAAGTCATGCTCGTATCTTGCGTTTTTAACGCTTCCTGCCGGGCTTCCTCGGTGATCTTCCTGCTGAACTTTCTAGAGCTGAATTTTGTCTTAAAGGAAGATGCCATTTCAAATAACCCGGAATCTGAGGGCCTGAGGCTGTCAGTTTCAGAATTCTGATCAGCTCCGTCACTTCCCGTCAAATTATCCAAATGCTTTATATCGGCATTGTCTACCATTTCTGCAAATTTTTCCAGCTCGCTGATATCGGTAAAATCGTAACGCAAATTCATCAGCATCTGTTTTGTCGTATCATTAACCTTCATTTCAAATTTGAGAGGTTTTAATGACTGAAGTCGGGCTTGCTCCTCTTCGGGTAGTAACGCTATACTGTCGCGTTTTTCTTCAAGCAGCACGGCAAAGTCGATAATCGTATCCAATTTTTCCTTAAACAAAGTGGAGTCATTGGCTTCCTTCATTTGCATAAAATCGGAGAAATCGAGTACCATTTCATAAACCCCGCTGCCGTCTTTCTTAAATGTATATTCTTCACGTATCTCACATCCCGCGATGCAGAATATGAGCAACAGGAAAATCGCTATTTTCTTCATAGATTATCTGATAGTCTGCTGCAAAGATACGACGATCAGTTCGGATTGTTAAGGATGATCAGAGCCGCGATAACCCCGGGGACCCAGCCGCATAGGGTAAGCAGCAGAACAATAAGGAAAGACCCACATCCCTTCCCGATTACGGAAAGGGGCGGAAATATGATCGCCAATAAAACTCGTAAGAAACTCATGGTGATTGATTGATGCATGTTATAAGTCTGACTAATACGCAAATTGTTACAAAATTCTATTAATTTTAGGTCGATTTTAAAAGTGCTATGAAAAAAGGAATCGTACTTATTACACTTATGATTTGTGCTGGCCAGACTTTTGCACAAACCTTGTACAAAGAAGTGGAGTCTCGCAGTGGTGGGACAGATCTGGTAGGAAACTTTTCCCCCGATCGATTAAAGAGCGAACCGTTTGCAGAATGGTTCCAGACTTTTTACGACTATCATGAGATAGATGAAGCGCAGCTAAAAAAATTTGAAGCTGATCTTAAGCAATACCATATCCTTGTTTTTATGGGGACCTGGTGCAGCGACAGCCAGCGTGAAATTCCGGCGCTGATGAAAATACTCGAAAAGGCGGCTTTCCCTCCAGAGCAGCTAAAAATCATAGGAGTATACGACAAGGGACCGTTTTATAAAACCAGTCCCAATGGTGAACACTGGGGCCTTCAGATAAAAATGGTACCTACCATAATATTCCTCAAAGACGGTAAAGAGGTGAACCGGATTGTGGAAAGCCCGGTAGAAAGCCTCGAAAAAGATATTGGCAAAATCTCTTCGGGTGCGGAATACCTTCCTAATTATGCGGAATTGATGAGATCGGAACAACCCTAAATACACTGAGGTATTTTTTATTGATCCTGTTGCAAAGAATATTTTATGAATTACTTCCATTCCAACTAAAAGGCCCTGCAGGTATGCAGGGCCTTTTCGGAACGGAGTCGGTAAGCGTAAATGGTTTATGTGCCTTTATAATGTATCAGGGCCCTTAGGTATTGGTTCACAAAGTCCTTCCAGTGTATCTTCTATATCGCCTGGTGTGCTCATAATTTTCATAAAGGTCCCCATGGTCAGGTCAGGCCAATGCAGGGCGATACGATATTTACCGTGTAGCATCGTCGCTTCTTTTCCCTGTAGTATAATTTCATAAGGTAACGCAGCCGCGTGTTCTACCCCAATTTTTGGTAAAAAATGAGCTTCCCCATCTTCTCTGCTACCTAAACCCACACCAAATACCGCCACTTGCTGAGCTGGATATACCAATTTATAAACCTGTTTGGTGTTGCCCTTTTTGTTTTTCAAATTTTGCTCAATAATGTTCAATCCTTCTTCAAAGGATGAAAACTCCTGAAGCGTAAAAGGATCTGTAAAGTACGGCATCATGATTTTATAATGATATCTCTTTAGCTTGTCTGCTTCTACTGTTCCCCCAAAAGGTTCAAATTCATTCCCAATATCTTTGAAAGATGTTTTTAGATTGGAGCTAAATTGTTCACAGATACTTCTATAAGTCTTGTAATTCTCTCTCAGATAAGCCCTTAAAATATAATCAGGGTTTGTATAAGAAATAGTGACTTTTCCCTCTCTTTCCACAAATCCCACCTTGAACACAGCGGCAAGTGCCCCTCGGTCTTTTACTTTGACTACGGTATTCTTAAGCGCTTCATTAGTGAAGGCTATTACTTTCATAGAACTACTATTGGCAGGATTGTAGGATCCCAGAACTATGAACGAATTATCTTTTAAGGCTTTAACTACTTGTTCCGAAGCTTGCTGTATTGTCCCGTCAGATTCCCCTATTTTAATATACGGGGCCAGGTCTTGTGCGATGGCATTAAAACTAACTAAGGCAATAGCGATGCAACTAAAAATAAATATTTTCATTTTGTATGGATTTTTCTTAAAAATTGAATGGTTTCGAGATTCAGAATATGGCACTCATTACAGGCCAGTGCAAATACTTTCATGGAGTTCAATAAGCTTATGAATAACTTGGCAAAAGAATTACAGTTTAACCTAACAATCTATGATTTTTATCATGGTCGAAATAATGATTTAAATGCGGCAGTAGTTGGCAGAAATAAGAACTATAGAAGGACTTATAATTGTAGCTCTTTTACTGTAACTGATGGATTTTTTAAAAAATAGTGAGAATAATTTCAAACTGTCTTTTCTCTTTTTTAAATAATGTAATTTTGCTGTTCAAAAAAATAAATAATGCAACTTTCCGAGCAAGAGATTGTAAGAAGAGAAAAACTAGCCAAACTACGCGAACTGGGAATCGATCCATTTCCGGCAGCCGAATTCCCGGTTGACAATACCTCATCTTCGGTAATACAGGATTTCAGCGAAGGCAAAATAGTG
>JBDNAQ010000348.1:0-5321 GCA_039768345.1 Flavobacteriaceae bacterium | reverse complement strand
TCCGCCTCCATAGGGCTGTTTTCCATCGTTAAACTTCACCTCCCGAAGATCGTGTTGATAACCACATCTGAAATGTACCAGCTCGCCAAAAATCCCCTTTTTTACCATATTGAGTACAGCCAGAACATCTCTTCGGTAATTTACATTTTCCAGTATCATCAAGTGCGTGCCCGTCTCTAAATGGGTGTTTACCAAATCCCAGCAACCTTCCATCGTAGTCGCTGCAGAAACCTCCACGCCGGTGTATTTCCTAGCACGCATGGCATCCACGCTCATCGGAACATGCCAGGACCAGGGAGTGGCAATGATAACAGCCTCTACCGCTTCCATAGATAGAAGGTTTCGATAATCTAACTCATCGTTGCCAAAGGTCTTTGGGAGTTTCATGCCGGCTTTTTGGATCAGTTCATTGGCAATGCTGATCCGCTTGGAATCGATATCGCATATGGCCGTAACTTCAATGTCTTCCCTGAGCAGAAGGTTTTTCAGATGTTCCGTTCCGCGAAGTCCGACTCCGATTATGCCAATCTTCAATTTGTCTGCGTTTTTCAGTGGTGAGAAACCCATTGCAGTATGGGGCCATACCATGGTTCCCAGACCAATTGCTGACAGATCTTTCACAAATTTTCGCCGCGATGCCATAGTACTGATTTTATCGATGAGACGTAAAAATTATGAAAATCCGTCTCAGCATGCGGCATTGAGAGATAAAAACTTATTTTTGCGGCCATAATTATCAATAATGACTCTACTACTGATGGCTGCTGGTAAGGGAAGCCGATACGGAAAACTAAAGCAATTCGACGGACTGGGACCTAATGAAGAATTCTTGATGGAATTCAGCATCTTCGATGCTATTCAGGAAGGCTTCAACCATATTGTGGTCATCACCCAGAAAACTAATGTGGAATTTCTCAGGGATCATTTGACAGCGCGACTTCCAGAGCATATTAAAATAGATGTTTTGGCCCAGGAACTCAACGATTTACCTGAAGGTTTAACTGTAACCGCCGAGCGCGCTAAACCCTGGGGTACAGCCCATGCGGTATGGACAGCAAGGAATGTCATTTCCGACCCTTTCGTAGTGATCAATGCGGATGACTATTACGGGAAGAAAGCTTATAACAGAGCAGCTTCCTTTATAAAACAGCAAGGAAACAATGACAAGTTCGGACTTGTAGCCTACACACTTAAGGATACTTTATCTGACTTCGGTTCGGTCTCACGGGGAGTATGCAAACAAGATGGCAATCAACTGTTATCCGTAGAAGAAAGAACACATATCGAAGATCAGGACGGGACTATTATGGATTCGGATTCAGGGATTCAGTTTACTGGTGAAGAACTTGTGAGCATGAATTTCTGGGTATGCAGCCCGGTAATTTTTAAACAGATTGCACAGGACCTACGGGAATTTATCGAATCAGCTGAAAATCTGGAAAAAGGCGAAGTCTACCTGCCTTTTGTGATCCAGGGGATGTTGCAAGCAGGCAAGGCCTCTGTCGACGTAATTCCAGCCAACAGTAACTGGTTTGGAGTTACTTATGCAGATGATAAAGATGTAGCGGTAAATGAACTCGGGGAAATGACCAATCAAGGTGAATACCCTGCACCACTATGGGGGTCTGAGTGAAATCTCATCCTTTTTAAAAGCACAATCAAAAAGTAAGGGTTTAGAATTGGTATTTCACTCCAATGGTGTAATACCCATCGGCGCTACTAAATGTGATGTCCAGGTTTTTGTTTTCATAAGGTGTTGTAAACAGATAGGTGCTGCCAATCCCCACAAGAATTCCTCCTAGCACATCCCATCCGTCATGTCTGTCGTTAATACCTTCTATTCTGCTATAGCCAACGAAGCCGGCCATCAGGTAGGCAGGTATGCCGTATTTCCACCCATATCTTCTCTGAATAAACGAGGCTCCCTGAAAAGCTACCGATGTATGACCCGATGGGAAGGCCAATCCATCTGTTGCCCCTTCGGGCCGGGGTTTGTCGAAGGCATATTTCAAAGCATAGGTTGCCACCATATTGGCGGTAAAGGATTTGATAAATTGTATACCCCCTTCTTTGTCCTTAAGAATTACGGTGGTTAATCCGGCAGCGGCAGGCAGTGCAAAATGAAGTATGTCTCCTGTAGCTTCAACGGTACGCTCTCTTTGCATTTCAGATGCACTGTCTATGGTTTGAGCGGTTAAAATCCCAAAAAAAATGAAGTGGGTAAGTACGAATATCCAGAATTTCATAGGGTTCTCTATTTGAAAAGAGAACGTATGCGAGCCTAATAACTTATTCACGCCTAGTGCGGTATAATTATTCCGGACCAGTTTTCACAATAGGCTGGATAGAATTCTTGTAATCCAGTGGCGTTAATTCTGTTGCTTTTTTAAAAGCTGAATTAAAGGTCGATTTGGAATTGAAGCCCATTTCGGAAGCCAGCCCGAAAAGTGTGTAATTCTTATATTTAGGTAGGTGTAATCTTTCTATAAAAGCAGCGATTCGATATCGGTTGACGAACTCCTGAAAACTCACTTTCATATGTGAATTCAAAACTTCAGAGATATACCTCCTTGGAACGTCGATCCTATCGGATACCTCGTGAATAGAAAGCTTTTGATTCATGAATATTTTCTCATTTTCCATTATATCGATCAATTTCCGTTCGTATTCCAATATCTGCTCAGGCCTGAGTCGGGATTGTCGATAACCGCCATTTTTTATTCTTGGAATAATTTGTCCGGGCTTATCTATCAGGCCAAAACTGATGAAAAAGAACAGGAAAGCAAGCACAAGTAACAGATATGAATTATAATCCTCATAACCGAACAAGACTAATTCTTCGCCTGTGACCATTTCACGGATATTCGCAACATAATTGAGGCCAGAAATCAAAACCAATGGAACCACAAAAACCAGTAGCCGGTCTGCAGTCCGAAATCTGATTGCGGCTATTAGAATACTCAATAAATAGATCAGGAAAGTGAATTCGGCGAGAAATTCCAAGGCCTCCAGCAATAGGAAATCACTGTCCCATAGCAATTCGGCAGTCTCAATGCCGACATACAAAATGTTCGGCAAAAAGTAAATAAGATCCTTAAGAATGAATCTGGTTTGGCCAGATCGCTTGTACTTGAAAAAAAGAAAAAGGAATGTGATAAACAAAGAGCTATCGAATAAAAACATGTCGATATCCTCAAAGAAGACATTGTTTTCATCGTCTCCTAAAACAAATAGAACAACAGAGATAAGTGATCCCAGAAAAAGCCAGAATACCGGCTTTCTGTACCTCGCTTTGTTCTTTAACAAGAC
Source organism: Flavobacteriaceae bacterium (assembly GCA_039768345.1). Taxonomy (GTDB): domain Bacteria; phylum Bacteroidota; class Bacteroidia; order Flavobacteriales; family Flavobacteriaceae; genus JAHEJJ01. The sequence continues at coordinate 2,012 of JBDNAQ010000348.1, read as the reverse complement.
CGTAATTAGGAATAAACCCTGAACCAGGGCAATATATTGGACCGTAAGTAGCATTTCCTATAGTGTTACTTTTAGAACGGCCGATAAATGAAATTTAGTATTTATTATTTTCAGAATATCAGTATCTGATGATCAGCTATTTAAACGCTTGATGCCCGGTGACATCAGCGCCGGTAATCAGGAGGTGGATATCATGGGTTCCTTCGTAGGTAATCACACTCTCAAGATTCATCATATGACGCATGATGCTGTATTCCCCGGTAATACCCATACCGCCTAACATCTGTCTTGCTTCCCTGGCAATTCGTATGGCCATATCCACATTATTGCGTTTGGCCATTGAGATCTGAGCGGTGGTAGCCCTACCTTCATTCTTTAACTGTCCAAGGCGGAGAGCCAGCAATTGAGCTTTGGTGATCTCAGTGATCATTTCTGCCAGTTTTTTCTGCTGTAGTTGAAAGGCTGCGATCGGTTTTCCAAATTGCACCCGTTCCTTGGCATAACGCAAAGCGGTATCATAACAATCCATCGCCGCACCAATGGCTCCCCATGCTATTCCAAAACGGGCCGAATCGAGGCAGCCAAGAGGCGCACCAAGACCACTCTTGCCCGGGAGTAGATTTTCCTTAGGAACCTTTACATTATCAAAAATCAATTCACCGGTTGCGGAGGCTCTTAAGGACCACTTATTGTGGGTTTCCGGAGTGGAAAAGCCTTCCATGCCTCTTTCCACGATAAGGCCGTGGATGCGTCCTTCCTCATTTTTAGCCCAAACTACAGCGATATCGGCAAAAGGGGAATTAGAAATCCAAAGCTTTGCACCATTCAATAAATAATGGTCTCCCTGATCTTTAAAATGAGTGACCATTCCTCCGGGATTTGAACCAAAATCGGGTTCAGTAAGGCCGAAACAACCCATATATTCTCCGGTGGCGAGTTTTGGTAAATATTTTTGGCGTTGTTCCTCTGTCCCATAAATAAATATAGGGTACATCACGAGTGATGATTGCACAGATGCCGTGGAGCGTACCCCACTATCACCCCTTTCAATTTCCTGCATGATAAGCCCATAACTGATCTGGTCTAGCCCTGCACCTCCGTATTCTGGGGGAATATACGGGCCAAAAGCACCAATTTCTGCCAGACCTTTTATGATCTGTTCGGGGAATTCGGCCTTTTGGGCATATTCTTCAATGATGGGAGAAACCTCTCGTTTTACCCATTGACGCGCTGCATCCCTCACAAGCTTGTGTTCATCACTCAGGAGATCATCCAGATTGTAATAGTCGGGAGCTTCAAATAGATCGGGCTTCATAGGGGATAATTTTGGCCCCAAAGGTAGCAAAGGAATACAACAAATCAATGCGCGTCTGTTATAATTTTCACCCGGAAATTATCGATGAGCACTAGCTGTTGTTGAGGAAATGAGCGAGCAAGCTGTGGAAATGATGCACGCCCTTTTCCCGGGTGGGAGAAAACCTGCCTGCTTTGTAGAATTTTGATCGGATACCCAGCTGAACCCCCTCTACTACCTCCTCATCTTCAATTTCCACCTTGTCCAATCCGGCACCGGCTCCCTCATCCAATTTAGAACTGTCATAAACAAAGCTCAGAAATCGAACCCGGGTTTTATCCATTTTTAGCGGTTCAACAATATTGACAGATAATCCCCAAGGGTAGAAATTGAACATCATGTTGGGGAAGACCCAAAAATAATAGGCAGCAATCTGCTTTCCATAATCGATATGGCCTGGAGGCAAATCGAAGCACTCCTCCCCTTGCCGGGCATATCCTATTTGAAGATTCATATGTTCAAAAAGCAGTGTTTCATAGTCTCCATAGTCCAGGACCGTATTGAGATCCTGATGCACAAAAGGAATATGAAATCCTTCAAGGTAATTATCACAATAGAGGGCCCAATGGGCATTCACATAATAGTCCTTGTTTCGCTTTTCATCCACAGCAAAATCGTCGAGCGGTAAAAACCCAACCCGTTGCTCGATTTGCTCCAG
>JBDNAQ010000347.1:0-3782 GCA_039768345.1 Flavobacteriaceae bacterium | reverse complement strand
TCATGTTGGGTAATATTTGGGGTTGTATTATTTTGGGGTTGTATCTATTACTTGTAATCATATGCATATTATTCCACCTGTATAATACCGGGTTGAAGGGCGTACAGGGAGCCAGATCTCATTTTTGAATGGATCTGAAAATACCTGCCAACGATCCAAATTGGACTGTCGGTTTTCAGGAATTAATGAGTATGCTTAACGGTGCAATGTGCCGCTACTGAAGTTCCGTTATAATGGAAAGGCGGCCATATTCTTTTGATGCACTAATAAAACGTGGTAAGTCTTCATAGAATGGGGGTTTTGGGGTTACTATAAGATTCGGGTTGTTACTATTACGTAGGATGAAAGTACCTTTTTTACCGACGAACACCTAAAATAAGTAAGTGTTTTCGTTCAAATGCAAAATATTTTAACTTACCGACCAGGCGGTCTGCGGTCTTTGCCAGGGGCTTCTTCATTTTTGAAAAAGCCCCGGCCAGACCTAAGGTCAACGTAGCTCGTACTGGACTGCGGCGGTAGCAACCGGTTCGTAGATCTCAAGGATCCATTTCTCATCCTCGTAATCTCCGTCCAGGTGCGAAGCCATCGCCAGGCGGGCGTCGTCTTTAGTGGAGAAATCGGCCAGATATACGTAATACAACCCATTCTTTCTATTATAAAATTGTCTGGCATTCAAACCTTCATTGTTCAATTTGTTTACAAAAGCCTTCAAATACCTTTTATTCGAATAAACATTGACAATTAAATAATAACCAGAATCAACCCCGATAATATCCGACCGATTTTGATTTCTTATTGGGATTTCTTTAAAATCCTTTCTTGCAGGCACCGTGCTGCTGGTTTTATCAGCCGCGTTGGTCGCCTTTTTCTTTGTTACATAAATATCGTTATCTATAGAAGCTGTGGCAGTTTCATAATTAACTCCTGTTAGACGGTTGAAACGATCTTTGGTCTTCACATCGATCTCATTTCGCATGAGCCTGACAATAGTTTCAAACTGCTTTTCATACATGGCCGTCCTGGCTTTCTCTATAGAATCTTGCCTCCAGATCAGCTCATCGAGGATCATACGGTTTTCCATAGCCAGGCTATGTTGCTCTTGCTGAGCCGTATTCAATGCTACTGCCGTTTTATCAACCGTTGTATTTCCTCTGTCTTTTTTACCTTTTTTGTTTCGCTGCTCTTGCTGCTCTTCTTTCATCTGCGCAATCTGCTCCTCGTAATTCCTCACAATCTGGTCTATTCGTGCATCATCAGAATCCACACTACTAAATAAACCATCGGGAGTACTAAGGTCTTCCTTAAAAGTATAGGCCAGCGATAACTCGTGATTCCAGCCCAAATTGGCCGATTCATCTGAAATATTCTTCTCCATCAGATATCCGATAGAAAGCTGTTTGCTCAGATTAAATCCAAGTCCGAAAGAAAGACCAAAGTTCTGATCGTATGTACTCTGCAACCATCCGTAGGAAGGTAAATCGAGTAATAGCGAGCCGATATAGGTAAAATCTCCTTCAGCATTCTGGCCTACCTGTAGCAAGGGCATCATCCGCCCGTTTTCGAACAAGCCTGCGCCAGCTGCAAAAAGATGGCTATACTGTACCGATGCCTTAATATTTTCCGTCTCAAACCCTGTAATGAGTTCATTCGAGGTCTGATTATATTCTATAAGATCCTTGGCGTAGAGTCCGAAATCGAACTGACCTACCGATAAAGCGATCCCGGGATGGATCCCGATCCTGTTCTCACGTCGGGTATCCAGCAGTGTAGGATCGTTTTCAGGCGTAACAATACGGTCCTGAGCGAGTCCGCCACTCATATAGCTTACGTTGGTACCGAAGGTCAGACTGGTTTTTTCGCCAAGTCGGACCGAGTTTGCATAATTGGCATTAAATCCAAATTCCTGCATAACTCCGGACCATTGTCCGTAAACGCCGATACCAAGTGCTGTATGTTCGTTCATTTTGTTGCTAAAGCCGAGGTAATAGTTCTGTGCATTATCCTCAAATGAAGCGTACTGGTTCCGGTGAAGGATATTGATATACGATTTATTCTCCCGCACTAGTGAAAAGGTGGGGTTGATTAAAAATCGATTAAAAAACAGCTGGTTGTGAAAGGTGCTGTTGACACTGATCTCAGTCAGGTTTTCCTGTCCGTATGCGCCGCTTAGGCCAAAGAGCAGGCAGATTGAGATAATCAGATAGTTCTTTCTTTCCGTTATGTGGCTAAAAGCATTCATAACTATCATCTTTAGGGTTGTAGTTTGAGACAAGGGTCTTTAGACCTTTATCCATCGGGGTTTTTTCTCCTGGAATTTCTTCCATTTAACGATCTGACGTACCAGGGGTTAGATGGCGGGCCGACCGGTAGTCCCCCGGGCCAAATGGCCTGGGGGAGGTTCCATTTTTATATCAGTCCTGAAACAAGGTATTGGTATACCCCGTGCTCAGGGAATTATTCACAACATTCAGATATTCGTGATCTGCTTTCTCCAGCAGGGCCTGTTCTTCGGCTCCGTCGTAGGAGAATACCAGTTGACGTACATCTTTGTTAGTTTTACCGCGGTTCGACATTACATATCCCATTCCGCGATCAGTCATCAAGGCGATAGAAAAATCGTCTTTTTTACTGTTGATGGGGCTGCCCAGGTTAATGGCAGGGCCAATCTGATTCTTAGCGATCTGCGTGGCATAAAGATCGAGGCCTCCATAACCCTCCCGCCCGTCAGAGGCAAAGAACAGCAAGGTTCCATTGACGAGATTCGGGTAAAGATCATCTTTTACAGAATTCACCTTACTACCCAGGTTTTGGGCTGTTCCGAATTGTCCGGTCGACTGCAACTCAGCTACATAGATATCGTAATTTCCATAGCTGCCGGGCATATCAGAGGCAAAGAATAGTCTTTTGCCGTCTTCTGAGATCGCAGGGTGTACAGCCGAAGCATATTTCGGACATACCGCTACTTCGTTGATGTTGGTCCACTGCCCGTTGACGCGATCGGCTTTGTAAATCTTATACATTTTCTGTTTTTTGGAAAATATTCCATACAGAGGTTTAACGTATACAGCTTTACTGAAATAAGCCGTCCTGCCGTCTGATGTCACCGCAATTGGGGGATCATATGCGTCTGAATACTTGGGTGCGGTACGGGCAGTTACCAACTCTTCCCGCTCACTGGCCTTAACCAGCTGTTTAAGTTCGCCTAACGATTGAGACTTATGGATGGTCGCAAAATCGATTTCCCTGTACTTACTCACAGGTGAGGCTGAGGCGTAGCGCCTTTGATTTTCTTTTTTTATCTGATAATCCTTTTTAATCACCGATACCCAGTCTTTTTCCACTTCCATTGTCGGCGTTTCAGCATTCTTTGCTTTAGCCATAGCGAACTGGTAGCGTTCATAATAACTGGAACTGATGTTTTGATCATCGCTCAGGTCGATCAGCTTCTGATACCAGAAAGCTGCTGTTTCATAATGCTCCATAAGGAAGTTGGCATTCCCGAGATCTTCAAAGATCTCTTGTTCGGAATAACCCATCTTGACCAGCTTGAGGTAGTCGTCTATCCTCTTGTCGGCCTCCTGCCTTTTGGTTTGGGTCGTATTGACATCTCTGGGTTGCTGTGCACCCACTGTAAGAAGCATAAGTAAGCAAGTCATGAAAACTGTGCTTCTGTAGGTAAATAAATATTTCATAACACGAGATATTGGGGGTTTGTGAAATCAAAGATCGAATAAGAACCCAGCGATGCATTATGAATTTTTCACAGGTTTTTTTTCATTTTG
>JBDNAQ010000346.1:0-5491 GCA_039768345.1 Flavobacteriaceae bacterium | reverse complement strand
TTCCAAAAACCATAGGAACCCTCAATATAGCGGTTTTCGCTTTTGGAAGCCTTAGCAGCATATTCTCTATCCTGATCTTTAACTTACCATAAATACTCTCCGAAAGTGTTTTGTCGTATTCGTAAGAAGGGTATTTGCTGTAAGCGTCGAAGACGTTGGCAGAGGAGAGGAAATAAAGTCGGCATTTATTCTTAATAAGGTATTCGCAAATATGTTGATGTGCCTGGATCTGGGAAGAAAAGTCGCCACGCAGCGCAGAGATAATTACCTGTGGTTTTATCCTTTCGAGCAGCCGGTAGATATCATCTTCGCGCATGTCGTAGCTGAAGAATTGTTGGTTGTCCTCAAAACTACTGGCGGTGCAATAAGTGGCATAGGTATTGTAATAATTGCACAATTCTTTATAGAGCGCATGACCGAGAAATCCACTCCCGCCTAAAATCAAGACTTTTGTTCCCTCCCCTTCCTTTCTTCTTCCTTCTTCCATACGGGGTGTCAGGCTTTATAGAATGGTAGTTTCACTACCGTAGCCGGAATTCTGTTCTTCCTGATTTGAATAAAGATCTTACTCCCGGGCGATGCAAAAACCGAGGGAACATATCCCAGTCCTATTCCCTTGGCCAGGGAAGGCGACATGGTACCCGAAGTAACTCTGCCCAGCTTCTTTCCATGGCTATCTACAATATCATAGTCCTTTCTGGGGATACCTCGTTCGTCTAGCTCAAAAGCTACCAATTTGTTTTCCGGCCCATGTTCTTTCTCTTTTTCCAGGGCTTTGCTATTCACAAAATTTTTATTGAATTTGGTGATCCAGCCCAGTCCGGCTTCAATGGGTGAAGTAGTCTCATCGATATCATTGCCGTATAGGCAGTAGCCCATCTCTAAACGAAGCGTATCCCTGGCTGCAAGGCCAATAGGTTTTATACCAAAGTCGGCTCCCGCCTTCAGGACCCTGTCCCATATTTGTTGAACTTCGTCGTTTTTACAATAGATCTCAAAACCACCGGAGCCCGTATAGCCTGTGGCAGAAATGATCACATGTTCAATGCCTGCAAAATCGGCGACTTCAAAATGATAGAATTTAATGGCCGAAAGGTCAATCGAGCTAAGCGATTGCATGGCTTCAACTGCTTTAGGGCCCTGAATGGCCAGCAGTGAAAACCCATCTGAAATATTTCGCATCAGAGCTCCGATATCCTGGTTGTATTTTTCGATATGCGCCCAGTCTTTTTCGATATTCGAAGCATTAACCACCAGTAAATATACTTCATGCTTAACCCGGTATATGATAAGATCGTCAACAATACCACCTCTATCATTGGGCATACAGCTATACTGTGCCCTTCCCACAGTAAGTTTAGCGGCATCGTTCGAACATACTTTCTGGATCAAATCAAGTGCCTTTGGCCCCTCGATCAAAAACTCACCCATATGTGATACATCAAATACACCGAGATTATTTCGAACCGTTTCATGCTCCACATTCACTCCTTCATAGGAAACCGGCATCATATAGCCAGCGAAAGGCACCAATTTAGCACCAAGTGCTTCGTGGGTAGCGGTAAGGGCAGTATTTTTCATGCTCCGATAATTAGATGCGCAAATTTATCGAAAATTAATAGATCACCACAGCTAGTAGATGCTGGTTTTCAATAATCTTTTATTAAGGATTCTGATAGTATTAGGATCTTAGCAAATACTCCTTTAAATCGCTATACGTATCAACGGGTATAGCTTGCTTTTCCCGCTTAACAATTTCCGCAATTTGTCTTGGAAGGGTTTGTTCAATTCCCAGGGTCTGTTCTACCACATCCAAAAATTTGACCGGATGGGCGGTCTCCAGGAATACGCCATAATATTCCGGATGATCTTGAAGAAATTGTTTAAGCCCGAGGTAACCGACAGCACCATGGGGATCGGCAATATAGCCTGATTGCTTTTGGAGTTCTTTCATAGCTTCACGGGTTTGAGTATCGGTATACGAATAGGAGGAAAACATTTTTTTCAACAATTCGTAGTCCTGATCGAACAATTCCATTATCCTGATGAAATTACTCGGATCACCCACATCCATGGCATTGGAAATAGTGGGGGAGGAGGGTTGCGCAGTGTATGTGCCGGTTTGCCAGTACTTTGGTACCGTATCGTTTATATTGGTAGCGGCGATAAAATGGCTGATAGGTAAGCCTAGTCTTTGGGCAACCATACCTGCACAGAGATTCCCGAAATTACCACTGGGAACCGAAAATACAAGGGGCTGAGAAAGATCTGTCAGCGCCTTACAGGCGATAAAATAATAAAATTGCTGGGGTAACCAACGCGCCACATTGATCGAATTTGCCGAAGTGAGCTGAAGTTTAGCCGTAAGATCCTGATCCAAAAATGCGTTTTTGACCATTTGCTGACAATCGTCGAAAGTCCCGCTTACCTCGAGAGCCGTAATATTCTGTCCAAGGGTGGTTAGTTGTTTTTCCTGAATATCACTGACTTTACCGCTCGGATAGAGAATGACCACTCTTACGCCTTCCACACCGAAAAATCCACGGGCAACAGCACCGCCTGTGTCTCCCGATGTAGCCACCAGCACAGTGGTTTCCTGGCTTCCTGAAGTGGCAAAATAGCCAATACACTGTGCCATAAAGCGTGCGCCTACATCTTTAAACGCCATGGTAGGGCCATGAAATAACTCCAAAACTGAGATTTGTTCCGAAATATCTACCAGTGGAAAAGGGAATTGGAGCACTTTTTGTACCATGTCTAACAGTACATCCGAAGGAATATCCTCCCTGGTAAATTGATCCATCGCATGATAAGCCAACTCGGCATCAGAATATTGATTCAGATTTGTGATGATCTCCTCAGGAAGGGATTCTATTTTTTGGGGGAAATACAGACCTCTGTCTGGGGCGATTCCTCTGAGTGTAGCTTCCCGAAAGCTTACTGAGGATGATTTATGATTGAGGCTGTAGAATTTCATATGGGACAAAAATTCGATTATTTTACTTTCTAGCGCAGTTCTTTTATTCCATAAGGGTTAATATTCGACACATGAATATCGACATCGATCTCCAGCTTACCATATATATCTCTCATGGCTGCCGCGGTTTCTCTGGCAATAGTTTCCCCTTTACTAAGTGCAAAGATAGAGGGTCCGGAGCCCGATATTCCACATCCGAGTGCGCCGGCCTCTAATGCCGCATGCTTTACTTCATCGAAACCTGGGATCAGGATAGCACGTGTAGGTTCTATGATATGGTCTACCAGCGATCTGCCAATCAGTGCATAGTCTTCGGTATATAGTCCGGCTACAAGCCCGCCTAAATTGCCCCACTGCTTAATACCGTCGGCAAGGGTGATAGACTTTTTTAGAATTTTTCTTGAATCTGCGGTTTTAATCTCTATCTGTGGATGAACAATCGTGGCAAATAAATCTTCCGGGGCAGGAATACGAATAACATCAAGAGGTTCATAACTTCTTACAAGTGTAAATCCGCCAAAAAGTGCTGGAGCCACATTATCTGCATGGGCGGCTCCACTGGCAAGTCGTTCTCCTTCCATAGCAAATTCTACCAGTTCGAGCTTGGAATACGGGTGCCCCAGCAATTCGTTCAGTGCCCATACTGCACCGGAGGCACTTGCGGCACTGCTTCCGATCCCACTTCCGGGTTTGATCTTCTTTTCGATCTCGATCTCAAAACCGCCTTCAAATTCACTTTTAGCGAGCAGGGTCAAAGCGGCTACGCCGGCAACATTTTTTTGTGTATCGAGCGGCAGTGGAAAGCCGCTAATCCTTGTGATCCTCACTCCGGGTTCGGGTACCTTGGTTACTGTCATAAAATCACCCACTGTTTCCAACGCGAGCCCAAGGACATCGAAACCGCAGGAAATATTCGCAACAGAGGCCGGTGAAAAAATTCGAATGCTGTCCATATGACTAGAAGTTACCAATTCTGATTATGTCTGCAAATATACCGGAAGCCGTAACTTCAGCCCCAGCTCCTGCGCCCTTTACCACCAGGGGTTGTTCCTGGTAGCGATCGGTATAGAACAACACGATATTGTCACTGCCTTCTAATTTATAAAAATCATGATCCGCAGGAATCATCTGGAGTCCAACCGAGGCGCGTCCCTCTTCAAATTGGGCTACATATTTTAGCTTGCAGTCCTTTTTATGTGCTTTCATATACAACTCCTGGAATTCCCTTTCATTTTGCTCCAGCGATCTGTAGAACGATTCATTGTTGTCTGTGTTAAGACTTGCTGCAGGCAAAAAGGAGTCATTGGCGATGTCTTTCATATCGATAAGATAGCCACTCTCACGAGCGAGTATCAGGATTTTACGCATTACATCAACACCACTGAGATCGATCTTGGGATCAGGTTCGGTATAACCCTCCTTTTGAGCTCTTTGAACGATCTTTGAAAATGGCACTTTACCATCGTAATTATTGAAAACAAAGTTCAGGCTTCCGGATAGTACTGCCTGGATCTTATTCACTTTGTCGCCCGAAGCGATAAGGTGTTTTAGGGTATCTATAATCGGAAGGCCGGCACCTACATTGGTTTCGAACAAGAAGGGGGCGTTATATGCCCTTGACACTTCTTTGAGTTCGAGGTATTGACCCAAATCCGAAGAACATGCGATCTTGTTACAGGTAACTACTGCGATACTTTTACTGAGGTAGTTTACATAAGTAGCAGCTACTGTAGCGCTGGCGGTATTGTCCACAAATATGCTGTTGCGTAAATTATCGGTGAGCAGCTGATTAAAAAACTGATCCGGGTGGGCGGTTTTGCCTTGATCCAGTAAACCTTGCCAATCATCGAGGGGAATTCCATCCTGATTAAAAACCATGGTTCTTGAGTTCGACAGACCGATCACACGTATATTCAAACGGTGTTGCTTTTTGAGATAAGTATGCTGTTGCCGTATCTGATTTAAAAGTCTCGATCCAACATTGCCAACACCCATTATGTAAAGGTTAAGCTGCTTTACATTCTCTTCAAAAAAGGTTTCGTGAAGTGAGTTTAGAGCTTTTCTAACATCTTCTTTATGGATAACTGCTGAGATATTACGCTCTGAGGCTCCTTGGGCTATAGCCCTTATATTAACATTATTCTTGCCAAGTGTGCTAAACATTCTGCCGCTTAATCCCTGGTGGCTTTTCATTTGATCGCCTACCAGGGCGATAATCGCCAGATCACCTTCTGTCATTATCGGTTTTATTTTGGAAGTGGCAATCTCATAAGCAAAGGCTTCGTTTACCAGCTTCTCTGCCGCCTCCGCATCGTCCTGGGCTAACCCGATACATATAGAATGCTCGGAAGAAGCCTGGGTAATGAGTACTACACTGATCTGCGCTTGCGAGAGCACTTCAAAGAACTTCCTGGATGTTCCTGGTATTCCTATCATTCCGGGACCTTCTAGGGTGAGCAGACTGATATTTGGGACGTAACTGATACCTCTTACAGCATATTTTGAATCACCATG
>JBDNAQ010000345.1:0-14865 GCA_039768345.1 Flavobacteriaceae bacterium | reverse complement strand
TTTGCACCCCGAATAAACGGCGTGGAATTCTTTCTTTCTTTGGAATTTTATCTAAGGGTAATTTCTCTTTAACATAAAAGCGAAAAGCATATTCTTTTAGATTTTTGCCTTTCTTTTGCTTGACCCCAAAACCGATAATTTGAATATTATCACTACCTGAAAAAGTCTCCCTTATTTCAGGAAGGTAAGATAGAAGTTCTTCTTGTGTTTTTAAGCTGATCATTGACGGGGCGACGTGGGTTGAACCCAAGTTCAGGGAGAACTTTATTCTGTATTTATGGATATCCTAAGCAAGTTTTAGAAAAATGGACTATTACACAATCCCTAAAAATGGGGATTTTAGCGCCGAAACGTAACAATCTGGGATACGTCCTGTTATTAAAGCTCTATAATTTTAGAAGCTTTTTTTATTAGTTGGGCGGTATTCCTTACTCGAAATTTCTCTATAAGATGTTTCCGGTGGGAAATGGCAGTGTGATTGCTGATACATAATAGATCGGCAATCTGCTTGGAAGAGTAACCATCTGCAATTAATTTAAGCACTTCTTCCTCGCGCGCTGATATCGGTTTAATATCTGTGCTTCTCTTATAATCACTACAGTTGGGAATAGCCTTTATGCAGTTATCTATACGTTCTTTATGTGTTACATCAAAGAGGTAGTTTATTACAAAGGTCAAGTCTTGCTTTCTATAGAGAACCATCTCATGTTTCAGGCAAATATCCGCCCCGTTCCCATCATAGATATGGTAGCGCAATGTCAATGGTTTATACTCAAATGGTAGTTCAAGGAAATTATTGATCTTCAACCTTATCACCTCAGAATCCTCCTTCCACATATTTGCAAACCAGAAATCCCAACCGTCTGCATAAAACCGTGGCAGTTTGGTTCCCAGTAGTTTTTGAAATACACGGTTGCTGTAAAAGAATTTTTTTTGACCCAGCAGGTAGATGGCTATAATTAAGTTTTGAGCGTGATCTTCGGAATCGAGGATTTGTGAAATCTTAGACAAGAAAGTATATCTACCAATGGGGTTCAACTCAGAAAAACCATATGGTAAGTATTGTTTCATTTGGGGTTGGGAGTTGGGTTCTTAAAAATAAGAAAAACCTACACAAGATCGGTAATTATTGTATGATTTGTAGGATTATGTGTATAATGTCCAATGATGAGCGTATATCCGGGTAATAATAAGATATAATACAGCAATACTTGGCCAATATGTGAGTTGAATTGTATCCGAATAATACAGAAGTCACATATTCGGTGAGCACAAATTTCCAACCCTTTGAAAATCCCTATTTATAAGGCTTTGGAGTCTTAGGTTCTAGTCTCCCCGGCTCCACGAATAAGCGCAACTGTTTCGCGATTTTAAACATAAAAAAACCCGACAAATTTATTTGATCGGGTTTTGTTGTTTAAAAGCGTCTGGGCTGAAAGGCCAGCCAGTTGCATTTACAGGACGGGAACCACTGGAGAACACCGCAGGTATTCTCTCTTGAATAATGAATGTTTTGATAAATTTTGAGATGCCCGCACAGCTACTTTTCATCTATAGATATCGCAAATTACTGCTATCTTCGATACAAGCAAAAAATAGTATATGTCCAAAACCAAATCCTGGATACAAGCCCTTATAGAGCTCGTTGAACTATTTTTTGACAGTTCTCGGCAAAGTAAACGGGGCAGAACCTGGCACCAGCATGTGGTACCCTATAAAGAAGGTTGGGCAGTGCGCCGCGAAGGCAACAAGCGTGTTACGAGCAAACATCGGAAACAAAGCACCGCCATACGCAAGGCCAAGACTTTAGCTAGAAAATACAAGGCCGATGTCGTTATTCACCGGGCTGGCGGGGGTATTCGAGACCGGATTAGCTATTATGATTAAGGGATTCAGGTATCCCTGAACAGATCGTCTTGGATGATGACCAAGATCATGTCCTACAATACCTTAAGTCCTATTTTTATGATGGTTTCATAATCGCTTACCACGACACCTCTTTTATAGTAAGCAAATACCTTGTTGACGATGAAAGCATCCACAAATATACTTCACTGGCTTCCCAGGGTCCTGTGCATTCTGGCCATTCTATTTATCAGCATGTTCGCCTTGGATGCATTTGAAGGCGAACGCACTATTTGGCAACAAATCGGCGCCTTCCTCATCCATCTTATTCCTTCTTATATTTTGATCCTGATACTCATCATTGCCTGGAAACGGGAATTCATCGGAGGTATTATTTTCATGATTATTGGCCTTCTAACGAGTCCCCTGGTATTCCTTCATAATTATAGAATGAACCATTCGGTTTGGATGAGTCTTTTGATCATTCTGCTCATCACCATACCTTTCCTAATAATCGGTATTCTTTTTATTACCAGCCATCATCGGAAAAAGAAAGAACTCGGATCTTTAACTTAGGGTCTCTTAACTGGCATTCAAACAGAGCCCGGCGACATTCACATATTGAATTCTGGCGATTATATAAATACGGAATTTGTAAGAATTTTACATTATCCGTATCTTAAGGCTTACATTGCCCATTCTCCCGTTCCTTTTGTTCAAAATCAGACTATCATGGAAAAACCTATCTCCGATCTTCATTGCCATCCAAGTTTAAAGCCAAATGGGAACTCAGAAATCCAGGATATTTGGGTAAGCACAAAAAACAAACGTGTACAGGAATTCTTTAAAGGCCTTATCAGTCCGCGAAGGGGGATGATCAAGAGCATCCTTAAGCCCATGGCTACCTATTCCCAATCGAATCTCGATAATTGTTACCTCGGGTCTAACCGCCTGGTCTTTTGTTCTATCTACCCTTTTGAGCGCTCTTTTATCACTCCCAACCGACCATTTTCGAAGTCTTCCGGCGCACAACGCTTCATCCTAAAAATGATCTTTGGCAAAAAAGTTAAAGAGCATGTAGACAGAAAGCTTATCCAACTCCTCACAGGAATTTCCAAAAATTCGGCACAGGCATATTTGGATGAAGTACACCGCTCTGGTATTATCGACTACTATAAAGACTACAAAAAAGAGTACGACTTTTTGCTGCAAAGCGACGGCACCTCTTCGACCAACGAAGAATTCAGCGTTAAACCAAATTTCAGGCTGGTACATAATTACCAGGATTATCTTCAAAAAGCAGTATCACCGCAGACCATTTGCGGTATTCTCTCGGTTGAAGGCATGCACGCCCTGGTCAAATACCGTAAAGAAGACCTGTTTGGAAAAAATACAGTGGCAGAACTCGACCCTCCAAATAAATCTGCGCTTGAAAACGAATTCAAAGACCATATCCAGGAAATCAAGTCTTCCGCGACCATGCCTTTTGTTCCGTTTTTCATCACCTTTTCCCATCATTTTAATAACCTGATCGCCGGGCATTCCAAAAGTTTTGCCGATGCACCCAACCGTATCAAACCCGGATTTGCCGATGTCTTTGAGCAGAAGAACGGAATGAACCTGGGGATCAGCCCTTTCGGAAAAGAACTTATAAAAGACCATTTATTAAGTCGGGATAACGGCCGGAGGATCCTGATCGACACCAAACATATGTCGTTGAAAGCCAGAGACGATATTTTCGAAATCGCCAAAATCTATAAAACCAATTCTGATCCATTTCCTCTTATATGCAGCCATACTGCTGTTAACGGACTTGATACCCGGGCTACGGCGGCGAACCAACCGGATTTAAACCGATATGAAAAGGATGCCTATGTGAGTAAGTTCGACATCAATCTAACCGATCAGGATATAGAGGAAATCTGGGAGACAGATGGTCTTATCGGAATATGCATGCACGATGGCCGGATGCCCGGAGGGAAGTTTAAGAAATATTTTAAAAAAATATCTGGTATGTTCAAGTCAAAAGAGGCGAAAAAAAGGGTTCATGCCCAGATGTTTCTTACCAATATCTTTCATTTAGCAAAGGTTAATCTGCGTTATATTCGCAAGCTTAATCAGCAAAATCCCGGCCAGCCTATCGACGAACGCCTGGCCTGGAAGACCATCTCCCTGGGTACCGATAACGACGGTATAGTGGATCCTTTTGATCATTTTAACACCGCCGAAAGACTACGCGAATTCAGAATAAAACTGGCTGAATCGATGAAGTGGAATAACGCGGAACATATGAAAAAATACAAAATTCTATCTCTGCCATCCGAAAGCCCTTTTACCGACCAGGAGCTTTTAGATATCATGCAAGGCTACTCTCCTAAAGAGATCACCGACAGGGTTTTTTATGAAAATACACACAGCTTTTTGAGCAAGTATTTTACCGATGACTACCTGAAAGGGGTTATTGTTTAGAAACTTTTGTGCCGGAAAAAAGAATCGTTAGTAAAGTCGTGGTGGTTTCACCTGTAATAGCATATTAATCGGAGATCAAGTGAGACGGGAGGTCCTTGATTTGTTCACAACCCAATTGTTCCATTGTTTGTATTAGTTGTGCTTCAAGCAGGCCGATCATATGTTCCCCACCTGCCGACCCTAAGGCGGCTACGCTATACATAAACGCACGTCCGAAAAATGTAAATTGGGCGCCTGCTGCCATCACACGGGCTATGTCTGGTCCGGAGCGCAGACCACTATCGACCATCAAGGTAGTCCTATGACCGTAATTCTCTACCAGTCGCAATAAAGATTTCACGGAGGCCTCTGCGGCATCTAACTGCCGTCCACCATGGTTGGAAACGATCATCCCGTCTAAGCCCAATTGCATGGCCATTTCTGCATCCTCTTCACTAGCAACACCCTTTAGTATTAGTTTGCCCGGCCATCTATCTCTTATCGCTGCAATTTTATCGTAGTTCATCCGCTTATCGAATACCTGGTTCATAAAATCTGCCAACTGACTTAGATTAAGCTTCTTTGGCATATAGGCTTCGAGATTTGCAAAGTTGGGCAAACCTGTTCGTAGCGTTTGCAGCGCCCAGTTGGGCCGGCCGAGCATCTGTACGATATTCCGTATACTCATTTGGGGCGGCATAGAAAGACCCACCTTTATCTCCCTTGGTCTGAATCCATAACTCGGGGTATCACATAATAGAACCAGGACCGGACATCCCGCTTGTTGTGCCCTATTGATGAGATCGTCCCGGATGTCGTTATCTGCCGGATGATATAGTTGGAACCAGGCCTGGCCTTCGGTTATTTCGGCTATCCTTTCAATAGAACTGGTGGCAACCGTGCTGAGCACAAAGGGAATCTGGTTTTCAAAGGCTGCTTTTGCCAGGATCTCTGAAGCATTCGGCCAAATTAATCCCTGAAGACCCAACGGAGCCACTCCGAAGGGAGATCTATAGGAAATTCCAAAAATCTCCGTAGTGAGATCCACGGAGTTGAAATTGCGAAGATAGCGTGGTCTCAGCTCAATTTCCCGTATGGCCGTAGTGTTTTTTGCTTTATTCACCTCCTCATTACACCCACCGTCGAGATATTCAAATGCAAAACCAGGGATTCGGCCCTTTGCCTTTTCGATCAGTTGGTCTATGGCCGGGTAATTTGTATTGAATTTGATATTTGTGGCGTATCTCATCTGGATCTGAATACATTATATAAACCGATAATACCGAGACTTATCGGGTACTATAATGCCACCTCTAATGTACAGAAAAAGCATGTGGTATATCAGAATTCATTCAGCAATATACTTAGAGAAGACCTTAGACGTTCGAAAAAATTCTAACTTTATCTTTCCGCACTAAAAAAATTATTACTTGTACTGTATTGTAGACATAGAAACTACCGGTAACGGGATAATCGGCAATAAGATTACCGAAATTTCGATCTTTAAATTCAATGGGGAAGAGATCGTGGATGAATATACCACTCTTGTGAACCCCGAATGCGAGATCCCTTATTTTATCACGGGACTAACCGGAATAGACAATCATACCGTCCGTAATGCCCCCACCTTTGGTGAAGTTGCACACCATGTTGCGGAAATTACCAAAGACATGATATTCGTAGCGCATAGCGTCAACTTCGACTATAATGTAATAAAACACGAATTCAAGGCGCTCGGGCAATCTTTTGTTCGAAAAAAACTATGTACCGTAAGGTTATCCAGGAGGCTATACCCCGGGCTTCAATCTTATAGTCTGGGAAAATTATGCTCTTCCCTGGAGATTCCCCTCAAAGATCGTCACCGTGCAAGAGGCGACGCCCACGCCACGGTTTTACTTTTTCATAAGATCATAAAAACAGGAAAAGCGGAGCCGGTGATCAGCAATTTTCTCAATGCCCGTTCACAGGAGGCAACCCTTCCCCCTGCCCTCGACCGGGAGGTATACGACCGGCTTCCTCCAAAGACAGGGGTTTATTATTTTAAGAACAGCAAAGGATCGGTGATATATGTTGGAAAAGCAAAGAATATAAAGAAGAGGATCCTCGGTCATTTTTATGATAAGAGCACCAGGGAGATTGAGTTATGCAAAGAGACGACAATGATCGATTTTGAATTGGCGGGTAGCGAGCTCGTGGCATTGCTTATGGAATCGGCAGCGATCAAACACTACTATCCCAAGTATAACAGGGCACAAAAAAGAAGACTACCGGCCTATGGTATATTTTCTTATGCAGACAGAAATGGTATATTACACCTGGGGTATAACAAGGTGAGTTCAATCCCTTCCCACTTCCTGGCCTTCTATTCCACTACCGATTGCCGTATGTATCTGGAGGAGCTTTGCACCCTGTTCGAATTATGCCCCAAGTACTGCCATCTACAGGAAAATGTAGACGAATGCAATCATTTCCGGATTCCTCAATGCGGTGGAATTTGCCGTGGAAATGAATCGACCAAGGATTACAATAATAAGGTCGAAGCTGCTATTGCACATATGAAATCTGGCAGGAGTAACTTTCTCATCAAAGAAAAAGGCCGGAATATCTCAGAAGAGGCCATCGTGCTTATAAGAGATGGTAAATATGCCGGTTATGGGTTTATTTCGAAAGACGAGGAAATACGCACCCTTAATGATGCCATCGCCTACCTGGTTCCACAGAAGGATTCACTGGAAACCCAACGTTTAATACTTTCGTATACGGTTAAAAACCCTGAAAAGGTACTAGGGCTAGATGGGCTGGATTTGTAATTTCTGTGTAGGAAAAAGCAGGTAAAATAATCAATCATTGAGTTTCCCGTACATCCGAACGATGAATACGAGCCAGATCAAGAAGATCAGCGTTACTACAATGGAGTAAATAAGTATAAAATCCATCAATTTCTCTGATTAAACAGAATCATGAACCCCAAAATGGTTGGAGCCCAGAAGGCAATAAATATGGCATCTAGTTTTCTGCCTTGAAGGAACATTACTTCAGACACAATTATTATAGAGAACACCACAAGGAGCATGATAAAATTCATGACCCCTATCTTTTCAACAAATCTTTTAAACATGTTTGGCTAGGAAATCCTTATTAAAACTAGGGAATAATAAAGAAGTAATAAAAGCTTTATTAAGTTTTTATTAACATATTCGATATAATGCAGGGGAAATTACGCAAACCACAATGAAATTGGAAGATTACTGATCAAACGAGTAGTTGTTGATTCAGTGTTTTCTGTGCTTCCCGCTATTCATAAAGATTACCAGAGTAGCGATCAAAGCGATCACCACAAATGCGAATACGGCAAGCATAATGATACCGTTGCTCCAGTCGACCAAAAAAATCAACGATTGACTCATCTTTTTGAATTTTTAAAATCCGCGGGAAAGGTATGTAGCCCTAAAATGATAAAAAATGATCTTTGTCACTTCTGTGTATAGCGAAACAGAGTGATAGTTTAATTTCTTGTTTTACAGCTGTGAATTCCCAGGAGGCCATATAGCGGGCAGAAACCCGTTAAGGCGGTCAAGAGCAAAACAGCAACAGCGGCGAGTAAAATAAAGGAAATCGGTCCGGTAATAACCTCATAATAGACCAGAAGGCCTCCGGCAATACCCAATGAAAACCGCAGTACCTTGTCTAAAGCCCCAATGTTCTTTTTCATGACCCTAAAATTAGATGTTGAAGAATACATTTCGGGGGTTAGATACTTAAATCAGAACCCCGATGAATATTTGTCCTCAAATGTAATGCAGATCACAGGACTTGTCTATGACAAGGGTCATTTCATCCTGAACTTGGACAAACATAATCGGACAGTGCCATTCCGTTTTCTTTTAGCGCATCGAAACCACCATTTATGTCAACCAAATTATGGATGCCCCTGCTCTTCAGAATCGAGGCCGCAATCACCGAGCGGAAACCACTGGCACAATGGAGATAGAAAGTTTCTTTGGATGGAAACTCCGATAGGTGGTTATTAATAAAATCAAGCGGGGTGTTGTGGGCAATCACCAGGTGTTCTGCTTCATATTCGCTGGGCTTTCGCACATCGAAAACAGCAGATCCTTCAGATGTCAGTCTATCCATCAGCTCTGGTACCGTTTTGGAGTCGACAGTATCAATTTCTTTACCGGCTTTGTGCCAGGCATCGAATCCTCCCTTTAAAAAGCCCAGCGTATTATCGAATCCTACACGACTAAGTCTGGTTATAGCTTCTTCTTCCTTTCCATCGGGTGTTACCAGTAAGATTGGCTGTTTCACATCCGCGATCAAAGCACCAACCCAGGGTGCAAAATCGCTATGTAAACCGATAAATATAGACCGGGGTATATGTCCTTTTACAAATTCATCCTGATGCCTGACATCGAGCACTACAGCACCGGTTTCGTTTGCTGCCGTTTCAAATGCATCCGGACTGAGCTGTGTGCTTCCTCTTTCGATCACTGTACCGATATCCTCATAACCTTCACGATTCATCATGACATTAAGCGGAAAATACTGCGGAGGCGGCAACAGCCCTTCCGTAACCTCCTCGATAAATTCATCTCTTGTCATATCTTCTCTGAGCGCGTAATTCATCTTCTTCTGGTTGCCAAGTGTATCGACCGTCTCCTTCATCATATTCTTTCCACAAGCCGAACCCGCTCCGTGAGCAGGATATACGATCACATGGTCTTCCAACGGCATGATCTTTTCCCGAAGGCTGTCGAATAGCATTCCTGCCAAATCTTCCTGGGTCATGTGCGCGGCTTTTTGGGCTAAATCGGGCCTGCCGACATCTCCAAGGAATAAGGTGTCTCCGGAAAAGATAGCATGATTTTTACCCTGTTCATCTTTTAACAGATAAGTAGTACTTTCCATTGTATGACCAGGAGTATGGAGGGCTTTTATGACGATCTTACCGAGTTTAAATTCCTGTCCATCCTCCGCGATCAGAGCCTTGAATTCAGGGTTCGCCATGGGTCCAAAAATAATTGGTGCACCGGTTTTCTTTGCCAGTGTTACATGACCACTCACGAAGTCGGCATGAAAATGGGTCTCAAATATATACTTGATATCAGCACTGTCTTCTTTTGCTTTTTCCAGGTACGGATCTACTTCCCGCAATGGATCGATAATCGCAACTTCTCCTTCACTTTCAATATAGTAGGCCCCCTGTGCAAGACAACCCGTATACATTTGCTCAATGTTCATATTTTGAATTTTTCTTTGACAAAATTACTTTTTTTCTCGTTTAGACACCACCTATACTTCAGCCAATTTGGTTGTTTTGGCTGGCCACCCGGTCTGTAAGTTCTGAATCCTTACGGACATTATCGAAATGCTCTACGGCCTCCCGTACACGTACAAAAAAGTATTCTTTAGTTACCATATCGGCAATGCCACTACTGAACAAGATATCCCGTGTTGGGCCGATGGCTCCAGCAATGTAGAAGCGAATTCCTTTCGACTTGATCTCATTGATGACCTTCCTTAGCATATGTGCAGCAGTAGAATCGACATAATTGATCGCTTCGGCATTGAGGATAACCGCTTTCAGCTGATTTTCATTTTCGCCGATGAACTTGTAGAGTTGATTCTTGAAATAACTGGTATTTCCGAAATATAGCTGGGCATCGAATCTGATGATCAGAAGATCTTCGCGGTGTTCGATCTCTTCACCGAAACGTTCAATATTCTTGTAATAGTCCGAATTCCTGATTTTACCCAGAATAGCAAAATGCGGGTTCGAGGTCCGGTATACCATCAACAACAGCGCAAGTAATACGCCGATAAAGATTCCCTGAACGATGCCAATAAAGAGAGTGGCAAGGAATGTTATGATCCATACGACAAACTCGTCTTTCCTGAGTTTCCATAATCTTTTGGCATACGCCAGATCGATTAGTCCGAAGACCGAAACCACAATGATGCTTGCCAGTATCGACCTGGGCAAAAAATAGAAAACAGGGGTGAGAAAAAGTAGGGTCGCCAGCACAAGCAAAGCTGCAAAAAGCCCAGCTAAATTAGACTTTGCTCCACTTTCATAGGCAATAGCCGAACGTGAAAAACTGGCCGTAACCGGATAAGCTCTAAAGAAAGACCCAGCGATATTTGATACTCCCAACGCCACAAATTCCTGGTTGGGATCAAGTCGGTCTTCCTCCGTTTTTTCTTCTATCCCCTTGCCAATTGATACGGCTTCCAGATACCCTACCAAGGCCAGGGTAAGCGCAAATGGCCATATTTCCCCTAAGACATCCATATTGATTTCCGGTACCTGGAAAGCGGGGAGTCCGTCAGGGATCGATCCTACTATATTTACATCATAGGTATCAAGTTTTAGCAGGTATACCGCAAGTATTCCCAAAACAACAGCCAACAAGATACCCGGGAATCTCCGTCTCCACCTTTTTAACACGGCTATCAGAGCAATACCTAAAAGACCAATTATAAGATCCACAAAATTGAGCTCTGCAGCTTTTTGGACTGCCTGCCCTACTAATTCGTGAATCCGACTCGATCGTTCCATCTCGATGCCCAACAAGTATTTTAACTGGCTGAACATAATAATAAGTGCCGCGCCGGAAGTAAATGCACTGATGACTGGTTTGGAAATAAAATTAACCAGGTAACCCATCCTGAAGATTCCCATCAGAAGTTGTATTATGCCTACAATCAGCGCAAGGAATACGGCCATTGCCACATATTCTCCGTCACTGAGCGCTAAAGCGCCAAGTCCGATTGCCACCAGAAGAGAATCCATAGCCACCGGTCCTATGGCAAGGGGCCCGGAAGTTCCTAGTAGCACATAGATAAGCAATGGGATCAGGGAAGCATATAGTCCGTATTCCGGAGGTAAACCCGCCAGCATGGCATAGGCCATAGCCTGCGGGATCAGTACGATCCCAACAGTAAATCCGGATAAAATATCTTTTGGAAGATCCTTATAACTATAGTCCCCAAACCATTGTACGAATGGTAAATATCTTCGCATTACCCAAATGTACCATTAAATCGACAATCTTTGAATTTCGCAGCTTACCATGCCATGGGTCTTTGTGGCCTGAGACTACTCTTGTTTGAAGTATTCTTTTTTGTAATATGCTCCTAATTCGGGGGTAAGCAAGAGCACTTCGGGTTTATCCTTTCTTAAAAAAACCTGCCAATTGTTAAAAGCCTCCCAGGCATCGTCTTTAAAAATAGGATCCCCATAGGCTCTAATCAGTTTTTTCCGGATCCTCGCTTCCTCGGCTTTTGCCGTCAGAATCCAAATCATGTTCAGCCTACCATCCCCAAATCTGGCCTCGAATTTTCGGGGAAATCCCGCATATTCAACACCAAAGCAATCGATTTGCACTTGAGCATTTGGGTCTTCCGGCCCCAGTTCGCGAAGGAAGGTATAGGTCGATGCGCTTTCCAGAAGTGGTCGCATCTGATCCAATGTAGCCCCCATTTCAATAAAATCAGGTATTGCCCCCGATTCCTCATAGGACTTAGCGGTTCCGCCTTCAGAAGGTAAATATGGATTATCCCATGCGAAAAGATTCGGGTGAGCCCCCTCATTGGTGAGCATCCAGACCTTATCTTTTGACCTATCGGCTATTATAAGTTCATCCCAATATGCCTCGAAATGCATGAAGACATCTGCGGTATCTTTCCTACCTTCGGTAATTACTTTTAATGCATTTCCTTTAGCCTGAATAAGGCATAACTTGTCATCCGCAAAGGTAAGGGCGACCTCATCGATAGTACCATTTGGTGTATTAAAATCCTGTCCGATCAGATGAGTTTCCTTTACTTCCGCGAGCGGAAATATGGGATTACTCAAAGTTTTTTCATCGAGGGAACCAAAATGTGGTCTTAGCTTTGTCTTTACCTCCAGCAGATTATCCCCCATATTAACACCATGGAAAACCGTTGATGTCTGGGAATTGGAAATCGTTGCTGAAAATATCAGAATTGAGAATAGAATCTGCTTCTTCATAGTTCAAATGGGTTCTATATCCTAAAAGACTCGTAATTTCCCTGATTGTTACTCAAGATCAGCAAACATTCGAGATTTATAGATCCAGGACCTTGATCTGATTGCGCTGAAGCACTATTTTCCCTTCTCTTTCCATACCTTTTAATAATCGGGATACAACAACACGCGAAGTATGGAGATCCTGAGCAATATCTCTATGTGTCGTATAGATCATATCATCGTGGGTAACCATAGCTTTATCGCGCAGGTACTTTAGCAGACGGTCATCCATATTCATAAACGCCAAGGTGTCAATGGTTTCGAGAAGTTCAGAAAGACGTTCATGATAACTTTCCAGTATAAAAGCCCTCCAAGTGCGGTATCGGGCCATCCAGTCGTCCATTTTCTCAATAGGGATCATCAGCATTTCAGAATCGGTTTCGGCTATGGCACGGATCTCACTCTTTCCGGCCCCCATGCAACAGGAAAAGGTCATCGCGCAGGTATCACCTACTTCGATGAAATACAACAGCAATTCATCGCCATCTTCGTCTTCGGTAAGGATTTTTATGGCCCCTTCAAATAAAAGCGGCATCGCGTTGATCTGTTGGCCGATGTCCATCATCATATCGCCCTGGTTAACTTTTACCAATTGGCCGGCTTCCTCGATCTCGCCTAATAGCTCCGGTTCGAAGAGGTATCCATAATTTCTTTCAAGCTTTTCCCGGATCATGATTTCGATGTTTTTTAAGTATTCAGCTTATTGAGGCTTTAATATAATAGCAAATCTCATTTCTTCACCTTCCTGATGGATAAAACCTTCATGTAATTCCGTTTGAGCGGCATTATAAGGATAGAATGTGATCGGTTCAACACAAAGCATATTGGGAACTTCGGTCCAAAGCATAAAATGCCCGAATCCCTCGGTGGATATCTCCAGGGCATGAAGATCCTTTAAAACCACTCGTTCGCAATCGGACAACTCCAGCGCCTTGCTGCCTGCATCCATGATTTCCTCAAGCTCAACTGTTCTTTCTTTTGCCTCAATTCGCGGGTTATCGGAATACAATTTAAAAGCAGGGTGGTATCCCAACATAAAGGGCATATCCCTTTCTCCGGCTACCGTAAACTGAATGCGCAATTCTTTTTCGTAAAGTTCGAAGTACTTTTCAAATTGAAAATCGAAAGGCCAAATGAGGCGCTGGGCAGTAGATCTTTCTGGAAATTTACTATTAGCTACTACCATACCCTTGGTGTAGGTTTTTCTGAATCTGGCACTGGTACTGGAATGTTCAACCAACTCATAGTCCATTTCCCTGAGGAGCCCATGCTGATCCAGGATAGCGTTACCACGGGGAACATGCACCCGGTATCCGACTTCGGCCGTTGGTCCGATAATTGGAAACATCTCTGTATCTGAATGCTGCCATCCCGGAGCCCCTTTTTGATGGATATATTGGTGTTCACCAAGCTTCAGACTGGTTAATTCTCCTTTATCTATACCAACTTGTATGGTATCGTTTTTTAGAATCAGCATGATTATTTATTAATAAGTCGATATAAAAGTAGCGCCGTTCTTTTAGTAATGTCTTCAATAGTCTTCAGGTTCACGGTCTCCTCGGGGGTGTGTGCCCCGGTTCCCATCGTTCCAAGACCGTCAAGACAATCCACATAGGCGGCGACGAACGAGGTATCCGCTGCGCCTCTCTTGCCGGGGTCATAGGCGAGTACTTCGCCCTGTCCAAGATCGAGGCTAACCCTGTTTAGTTCTTCGAGCAAAGCCAGATTACCTTCACTTGGTGGCATGGCAGGATAACTATCTGTAAAACTGATACTGGCCGAGGTCTGGGGAAGGTTGGCCGCTACGATTTCCCGCATTCGCCCCCGGGCGTTCTCTTTTTGTGCTTCCGTAATAAAACGGAGGCCTCCTTTTACCAAAGCGGTTTGAGCCACTACGTTCGATTTACCAAAGACTTCTCCTTTAGAAGTCTTTGCATCATAACCTATAAAAGTGCCTCCAACGGCCAGACCCGGATTGAAGGTCAGAAGGTCTTCCTGGCTGAGTTGGTCGTAAAACTCATGAAGAATCCTGGACATTTCAAAAACGGCACCTGCCCCTACCCGATCACTAAAAATTCCTGATGAATGTGCTCTTTTGCCTTCTACTTCGAGTTCCCATCCAGAGGCTCCTCTGCGTGCCACCGTGGCATAGTTAAAACCCGTTGAGGTCTCAAATCCCAGAGCCACATCGCTTCTTTTGGCTGCTTCTATCAAATCCTTTCTGCTGATATCCAAAGGCTTACCGGTACTTTCCTCATCACCTGTGAATGCTACAATGATCTGTGCGTCTTTCAGGAGTCCATGTTCCTGAAGTGCCTTGAGTGCGTAGAGAACGATCACATTGCCCCCTTTCATATCGTTTCCACCCGGAGCCTTTGCTATGCTGTCGTTCACCTTTTCAAAGCGTTGAAAGGGGCTATCATTTTCAAATACCGTATCTAAATGACCGATGAGCAAAAGTTTGACCCCTTTTGAACCGCTGGTTTCTGCGAATAAATGGCCGGCTCTGTTCATTT
>JBDNAQ010000006.1:0-3482 GCA_039768345.1 Flavobacteriaceae bacterium | reverse complement strand
TTTAAATTGAGATAAGGCCCGTTGGACGCCCAGTTTTGCTGATCCGGGCGACCACCATCTGTTTCACCGCGGTAACCATGGGCTATTTTAGCTTCATCCCACGCAGGCAACGTATAGCCTGTATGTGTCATGCCAGCCGGCCGGAACAACTCTTCTGTAAGGTACTTTTCATAATCACTGCCCGAAACCCGCTTGATGATGATGGCCAGCAGGCTGTAGCCTACATTGGAGTACCCATACGGGTTTCTTTTGGAAACCTTACCCAGCTTCGATATAGCCCTTTGAATGAATTCCGCTTCACTGATCGCTTCATAATCATCCCCAATAGCATCTGGGAATCCGGCAGTATGGGTAAGGAGCTCGTGAATGGTGATGGGCTTTGATACCTGTTTTAGTTCCGGAAGGTATAGTTTAACCGGGTCCGTTACCTTAAGTCTGCCCTGCATTTCGAGCTTTAATATGGCGGCGGCTGTAAACTGTTTAGTGATAGAACCTATATCGTATACCGTTTGATTAGAGTTGTTGAGCTTCCTCGACCGGTCGGCATAGCCATAGGACTGTAAAAAAACCGGCTGGTCGCTGCTGGCGACCAAAACTGTTCCCGAAAATCCAAGGCTGGACTCTTTGCTGAGCAAGTCGGCCAATGCGTCCCGTAGCCCTTCATTGCTCTGTGCGTAGTTAATTGTACAAACAAGCAGTAAAATAGAGAATAGTATTCTGATTTTGATCATGACGAATTGATTGATAATCGAAACTATTACTAAATATTTAGTTGTACAACTATTTTTATAGTTATTTAACATTTTTGTGCTCTTTAGGGCTGGTTTTAGATATTCCTCTGCCTGTTTTTGCCTGCGAAAACCTTGTATCCAAAGCTTTCAGCTATCTTTGCGGCAAATCGCATCCATGAACAATATTCTCTTTATTACAGGAGGATTGATTCTGCTTATTTTAGGAGGGAACTGGCTGCTGAAGTCGGCAGTAGCGCTTTCTTTGCGCCTTAATATTTCCAAGATTATTATTGGAATGACCGTAGTTTCCTTTGCGACTTCTGCTCCTGAACTCATTGTGAGTATCAACGCGGCCATTGCGGGCTTTCCGGATCTGGCATTGGGCAATGTGGTCGGCTCCAATATCGCCAACCTGGGACTCGTGCTGGCGGTAATCATTTTACTTAGCCGAATCGAGGTACGGAAGAGTTTTTATATCACCGACTGGCCCATGATGATGGCTGCATCATTGATGTTTTTTGGTTTTATTTATTTTGATGGAATACTGGGGCGCTATGAAGGGGGTATAATGTTCGTCTTCCTATTTATATTCCTGGTCTATTTACTTCGATTCCAACGCACGGCGATTGTGGATGATCTTCCTGACGATGATCGTCCACTACCTATCTATTTATCCGCGCTCTATCTGATGCTGGGTTGCGGGGCACTATGGGGTGGATCCGAATTGCTGGTCAAAGGTGCTGTAGACCTTGCCAGCCTTTACGGGGTGAGCGATAGGATTATCGGGATCACCGTGGTATCGGTCGGAACCAGTATACCTGAACTAGCGGCCTCTGTCATAGCCATCATTAAAAAGGAAAAAGCGATCTCGGTGGGGAACCTGCTCGGTTCCAACATCTTTAATCTCCTTGCTGTTCTTGGCATTACTGCAATGATCACCCCGATAGAAGTTAAAGATCAAAGCCTGCTAAGCAACGATATATTTTGGATGCTGGGAGTGTCGTTCCTGATCCTTCCCCTGGTCTTTTTTCCGAAAGGACTGCGATTAGGCTGGCGCGATGGACTTGTATTGATAACGGTATACCTAATTTTTATCTTCAAGACATTAAATTAAAAAACCGCCCTTGGTTTATCGCACCAAAGGCGGTTATTAAATTATCTCAAAAATAAAATCTCTAGTTGGCTACTGCCTCGACTTTTGCAGATTTTACAGTCTTTATGATTTTCGCCGCGATTTGGTAAGGATTACCGTTTGAAGCAGGCCGGCGGTCTTCCAGCCATCCTTTCCAACCGCTTTCTACAGTTGCGATAGGGATTCGAATAGAAGCCCCACGATCCGATACGCCATAAGAGAACTGGTCGATAGACTGTGTCTCATGAAGACCTGTCAGTCGCTGATCGTTATGTGCACCGTATACGTTGATGTGCTCGTGGTGTACCGGTCTGAAAGCCTCGCAGATAGTATCATATACTTCTTTACTGCCGGCATTTCTGAGAATACTGTTTGAAAAATTGGCGTGCATTCCACTTCCATTCCAATCCCCTTTAACAGGTTTTGGGTGAAGCTCTACATAATATCCGTGTTCCTCGGTGATCCTGTTCAATAGATAACGGGCCACCCAGAGTTCGTCACCGGCTTTTTTCGCACCCTTGGCAAAATTCTGGAATTCCCACTGACCGGGAGCTACTTCCTGATTGATCCCTTCAATATTCAGTCCGGCTGCCAGACATACCTCCAAATGTTCATATACGAATTCTCGCCCCCAGGTAAAACGACCTCCTACCGAACAGTAATACTGCCCTTGGGGATAAGGAAATCCTCTCTTTGGAAAACCAAGTGGAAGATCGGTATCGATATCCATTATGAAATACTCCTGCTCAAAGCCGAACCAGAAGTCTTCATCATCGTCGTCTATTTTAGCCCTGTGATTCGATTCGTGAGGAGTTCCGTCAGAATTCAAAACTTCATTCATCACCAACCAACCGTTATCCCTTTGAGGATCCGGGTAAATCGCTATGGGTTTTAGCAGGCAATCAGAAGAATTTCCTTCAGCCTGTAGGGTAGAACTGCCGTCAAAAGACCAGATTGGGCAGTTTTCCAATTTACCATCAAAACCATCAATTACTTTTGTTTTGCTACGCAGCTCCTGCACTGGAGAATAACCGTCTAACCAAATGTATTCCAACTTTGCTTTGCTCATAATTCCAAGGATTAGTTATAATGTTTAAAAGATCGTCAAAAATATATTTTTTCCTAATATTGCCACAACAATTTCGGGGGTAATTATTAAAATTATCGACATAATTATCAACACCCCCCTTTTTTTTGGGGTTAATTGCAATATTTCTATTATTTTGAGGTTAATTTGTGAAATATTCAATGAGCTACCAATATCTTCAAATAAAATAGGATATAATGTCAGAGTTAAGATTTAAAGCTATATCAGAAGCACTCAATACCAGCAACATTAAGGTAGAGGAGCAGGGGAGAAGATCAGCACTTTTTGGCACCCACGTTTTTAACGAAGACCGTATGTTGCAGTATCTCACCAGAGATGCTTTAAGAAGTGTGAAAGATGCCGCCGAATCTGGCACCAAAATAAACCGTAAGACCGCAGATCAGGTAGCCGAAGCGATGAAGGCCTGGGCCATCTCACTGGGCGCCACTCACTATACGCATTGGTTCCAACCTCTTACCGGGGCTACAGCCGAGAAGCATGATGCTTTCTTCGACCTTTTGTCGGATGGCAG
>JBDNAQ010000344.1:0-4565 GCA_039768345.1 Flavobacteriaceae bacterium | reverse complement strand
GTAATGGAGAAGAAAAATATTTTCGAATAACATCGTGGGTCCTAGTATTCATCGCAATTGGATTCTTATTGCTAATGTACATTTGGTATAGTCAACCACCACCTCCGCCACCTGCCAATGTCCCGGAGTATTAAAACAAGCTACTTCAGAAGGATATTGAATCGAAAAAAGTACCAGATGAAAGAAGGTTAAGGCAACTCCAAGTACTATTAAATTGTGAGCAATTGATCGATATATGATCCAAAAATGGAAAGACTGGCTTTCTTAGATATTCCGATTTTAAACATCTTGTATGGAGAATTGGTTTTAAATAGTTCAAGCAAACGCTCAGAATTTTGCCTGAAAATTTAAAGTAGGACAAAACACATCATCTTCCTTGTCCATGATTTGTGGACAAGCCGATCTGATTTATACCAGCAATATTATCTCCAATCGATTAAGCTAAGACATCAGCTATGTGCTACCCATCCCAAGTGGGATCTTTAAAGACGAAGACACAATTTTCCAGGAATTAGACGAGATCTTAAATCGAACTAATTTAACCCGCTCATCTTTTTTGATCGTGCGGGAACATTTTCCCCAGACACGGGGAGATAACAGTATCAATTCGTTAGCCGGATCATCCATCATTTTGGGCATGTCTTTTTCCACATCCGAGATTAGTTTTTGAACAATTTTTACGTTCTTCGCTGCCAGGCTTTGAAGATCCCGTGAAATATTAGAAGACATATTGCTCTCCAGCTCAACCAGGAGCGCTTTTTGCGTTTTGCTGTGTGCCGCATCAAAAATATTGGGATCTATTTCAATCGGTATGTTGACCACCTCCTTGTTCATTTTTTTTCCAAGCCGTTTAACTTCTTTTATATGAAACCCAGTGGTAAATAGGGTTTGGATACTTTCCGGAATTTGAGATGCCAATTCGTCTTCACTATCTAAACAAACAGGTTTTACAAACACATTCAATTTGTGGTAAATTTCACTGGCGTGATCATCGGCCTGCTGTTGCGTACATTCCAGGAAGGCACAGCTGGGATTCGATCTGGATTCCGAAATCGCCATACCACCAAAATATTTGAAAATATAAGACAGATCGAAGTCGGTATTTCTCTCGATCAAAGCTTTTACCTTAAGATAAAGCTGGTTGAGGCCTGGGTCTAAAATTTTATCAGCTTCTCCCTCAGACACATAATAGCCACTTCTATCCTTTACTGTTACCAACCCAATCCTCTCCAATTCTCGATAAGCATTGAGAACCGTTAAGCGGTTGACACCCCAAAGTTGTTCGGCACTTCTTACCGAGGGCAGTTTAAGCCCCGGTGCCCACTTGCCTGTAGCTATTTCATAGATACAGTGCTGTACGATATCCGCCTGTTTGCCTTTGATCAATTCCATATGACTTCTTAAGGTCATTCAAATATAGTTAAAAGGACAGCCGATACATAAACTGTTCTAATAAATATAACAGATACTACAAATTTTATATATTTGTTATCAAACGCTTTTATAAATGTATAAACTCACTTCTTTATTGTTTTTGCTTATTCTATTCATTTCCTGTAATAGCGGTGGAAGTAATATAAATCCCGATAGCCGTTCTATCCAGGAAGGGCAGAACGCTTATTTTAGTATGGATCATAAGGTGGCTTATTCCGTTTTCAACAATGTTTATAAAGACAGCGCTCAAACACTGGAAGATCGCAGCTTAGCCGGAAGCTATCTGGCTAAGATGGACTGGTTATTCTACAGGAAAAATGCCAGGGCGCATAAAATTCTCGATTCCCTGGAGTTTTTTGGCCATAACCTGGCGCGGATTCATCTTTTAAGGTCCAGAATACTGGCCGATGAATTACGACCAGATGAAGCCATTGCCAGCGCTGAACTTGCTATTGAGCAAAACACTTCCGATACGGAGAAATATCACGCACTTCTGGCGTATTGCTCGCATGTTTTCACCAAAGGAAAAGAACAGGTTTTGGCAGGCAAAGCCCAAAGCTCAGCAGATAGCCTGGAACTACAAAAGGCGTATACCTTAATTCAGGAACTCGCGGGCGATAATTCGGGCGATGTAGCCGTCGCGAAACTCTACCTGGGATATGCCCTGCTGTTCAAACACGGACCGGAGGCTTTCGAAGCCTGGATGTCTTATTACAGACTGACCGATATAAACCAGGTTCATAGTTCCCTGCTAGAATCAGCGGATACTTTTAAAACTTCCCTGGATCGGTATACAGAAGGACAGATCGATGATTCGGATGCGGATGTCATTATTATAGGACTGGCTGAATCCGGATTTTATGAACTGGCCGTGCTGGTAAAACATATTCAATATGGAGACCAGCCCCATTCAGATCCTTTCATTAAAGAAATAGTCTTTTATCATGAATTTTTACAAGAGCTTGAGGCGGTAACACAAGATTTTTATTTAGAAACGATAGCGGGAGGAGAGAGCAAAAACGACTATAAAAAGGCTGTGGCTAAAGCGGCTGAGGTTCTATGGGAGAAGTTATCCTGGACCGGAGATCCCATAACGTTTTCTGAAGAGATTTTCAGAAGAGAAATCAGGAAGAGGTTTAAAGCGGTTCTTAAGTTTATCAAAGCCAACGGCTATTATGGGCTGCATATGGGGCATGTGATCTTAGACGACAGGAAAATGATCACTCAATACAAGGAAAGTGCAGAATTCAGGTATGTTGCCATAGATCATATGGTTTCTAACGGATATTCCGGTTGGTTTTGGGATGGGGAAGCCCAAACAGGAGGCTGGGCCGATGATGACGAATCTTTTTTACAGGTAAGGAGTGCCTATACAGCCGGACCGATACGTTCCTGGCAGGCGGTGACCGATTCCATAGAGATTGCCAAGACCAAGAAGAATATCGGCGAACTAGCCATCGCGGACGATTCAATTGCGGCCACTGATCCTTATGCATACCTTCCCGGCCTAAGCGAAAGGATCAATTTTAATGAAAAAAAAGCACTCCTCGATTCTTTGACGAACATGGATTTAGACAGCAGTGCCCTCCGACTTAAATTTATCAACACCCTGGAGCGCCTGGTGGTGGAGTCGAGCATTTATGCCCACGAAGGCAGGCATGCCATCGATAAAAAGAACGATTATGCCAGCGGATCTGAAGAGTTGGAATACAGAGCCAAACTATCTGAAATATATTTTGCCGAAAATCCTATGCTCGCATTCAATGCCATTCTGTCGAGAAACATTGGGGATGGCACCAGCCATGGAAATGCCAATTTAAGAGTAGTCGAGGGCCTGGTAGAATGGATTGAGTCTAATAAGGCCACAATTGCGGATTTTGATACAGCCCGACCCGCACTTCCACAGATCGATAAGTTAAGCGACAAACAAATAAAAAGCGCCATAAGACAGATAGATCCTATGGCCAAATAATTTAGTGTTGGGAGATCCTTACTCACCAAATGAACTTGTAGGAGCGTAACTTCCTTCCTTCAATAGCGCTCGCAGTAGGAGGGGAGTGTCCTCTTTAGGTGCATAGAAGCATAAATATTGAAAATAGCTTGTCGCTAATTAAGGCTTGCAGTCCGACTTACCCGCTGCATTAAAAATCATAAAATGATCGTGATGACATAGATCATTTCTTAAACCTCTGACGACGAGTAGTTTTAGTGCTTAATTCAAAACTAAGCACCGATGAAAAACCTGGCTCTTTTATTTTTTGCGCTTTTTTCTTTTTCTGTATTGTCCTTTGGTCAGTCTGAGGATAGAAAGGAGATCTTAATCGATAAAGTACAAACAGACGATAAATACATCGCTGGAGAAAAGATCATTGTAAATGCTGCGATAAAAGGTGACCTTGTTATTGCTGGCGGAAGTCTGATGGTTAAAGACAGTATTCACGGAGACCTTAGCGCGGCAGGTGGGGAAATATCATTGGAAGGTCATATAGCCGATGATGTTCGTGTTGCCGGAGGAAGAATAACAATTGATTCTGAAATTGAAGACGACCTGGTTGTTTTTGGAGGAGAAGTCGTCATTTCAGAAAATGCTAAAATAAAAGGTAAGCTCGTTTGCTTTGGTGGGGATATTACAATCAATGGTGAAGTTATAGAGCAACTAAGTGTGCGCGGAGGAGATGTGTCCATTAATGGAACTATAAGGGGAGCCTCAAAATTAGTGGGTGAAGACATCATCATTGGGTCTAATGCTAAATTCTATAAAGATATTGAGTACTGGACTGACGATGGCGAGATAGATTTCAAAAATTCGCTGGTAAATGCCAAATCCCAGTTTAATGAAGACCTTTCAGGCGAAAGATCACAATTATCTTTAACCACCTTTGGTACCAGATCACTTAAATTATGGGTGTTCTATATATTGTCTGCCTTTTTGGTGATTCTGGTTTTACACGCTCTTTTCAGAAATGCATTTTCAAATGCAGTTGAAGATTTGGAAAGCAACTTATTAAAGAGCTTTGGCTTTGGATTGATTTATCTGATCGGAATTCCAG
Source organism: Flavobacteriaceae bacterium (assembly GCA_039768345.1). Lineage (GTDB taxonomy): Bacteria > Bacteroidota > Bacteroidia > Flavobacteriales > Flavobacteriaceae > JAHEJJ01. The sequence goes on along the minus strand of JBDNAQ010000344.1, from coordinate 81 downwards.
TGTTGATCCTGGTCGCTTTTCTTATGATCATAGGCATTCCACTGGGACTTTTTGCCACTGTAGTTTTTATATTTAGTCTTT
>JBDNAQ010000343.1:0-3344 GCA_039768345.1 Flavobacteriaceae bacterium | reverse complement strand
GTTCAGCATCTTGTCTGATACGGTAGCTGTCAAAATCGAAATATATGGTGCTGAGTTGTAGTAATTTAGCAAGGTCGTCTCCAAAACCTGCGGTAACGGTTTCCCTCTCAAGGTAAAAATCGATCACTCTGGGTTTTCCATCTGATTTGCCAAGGTATTCTTCGGCCGGAATATAGCCCTGGGTAGCGGCACGCACAAAATTGCCCTGGTTACAATCACAACTGAGTGTATACATACCCTCACTATTGGTGATCGCAGAGATGAGTTCCTTGTTAGTCTCGTCGATGACTTTCACAGTAGCGCCTATTAATATCTGATTAGAGATACGATCCCTAACCGTACCAGTGAGAGGCTGTAAACATTCAAATACCAACGGCCTTGTTTCAAGGAAAGCATAAATATCATCTCCACCCATACCAGTGGTCCGGTTAGAAGCAAAGTAGCCTTCCCGACTCTGCTCATCGATAATAAAGGAAAAGTCATCAAAACTACTGTTAACCGGTTGCCCGACATTGATCACCGACTTGGTATAATTGGAATCTTCGATATTGGTGGCAAACACATCTAAACCCCCCAGGCCAGGATGTCCATCTGAGGAAAAATATAAGATCTCTTCTTCCGTGATAAAGGGAAATGTTTCCCGTGCTTCGCTGTTAATAGTAGGGCCCAAATTCTCAGGACTACCGAACGTCCCGTCTTCATTGATGGCTACCCTGTATAAATCGGACTGGCCAAAACTCCCGGGCATATCGGAAGCGAAATACAAGGTCTTCTCATCGGGGCTCAGCGCAGGATTTGCTACAGAGTAACTGTCGCTGTTAAATGGAAGTTCTTCAAGCTCATTCCAGCTGCCATCAATCCATTTTGCTCTAAATATTTTCAAGCGGATAAATCCTTTCTCGTCTCTGGTATATTTCCGATCTACGATATTATTTCTGGTAAAATAAATGACAGATCCGTCTTTTGTAGAAACCGATGTCGATTCGTGCAATTTTGTATTTACATTGCTCAATTTAGTTACCTGATCCTCAGAAATACTATCAGCATTAACCTTATACAGGTCATGAAAATCCTGAGAATTCCAGGTATGGCGATAACGCGCCAGGTTTCCGGTATCCCGGTCTGATGAAAATATCAGCCCTTCTTTATAAAAAGTTGGCGCAAATTCCGAGTAGACCGAATTGTATTGGAAATCTTTTAAATCGTATCGTCCGGAATTAGATGCGATCTCATCCATATAATCCTGCTGTGATTTGAATCTCTTAACCCTGGCATCTTCTGCAGACGAAAGCTCTGAAAAGCGTTTGAAGGCCATTTCCGATCCCTGATAATCTTCCATCGATTTCAACGACTGAGAATACCTAAAATAATATTCAGCCGTCATTTCTGCCGGATACTTATTCTCCAGTTGTTGATAAAACTCTGCGGCCTTTACATAATTTGCATTGAAATAATAGGAATCGCCAAGTTTCCTGAGCAGATCTGCGCTTTCAAAACCTCTGTCTAGTACCTTTTGATAAATATCAATTGCAGGCACAAAAGAATACTCCGCATAGGCTTCGTCTGCCCTGGCCAAATGTTTCTCCTGGGCCCAAACAGCTGTCTGAAGACCTGTAAAAATCAAAATAAATAATAATACTCTCTTCATCATGTCAATACCCCATTAAAAGAATCGCGGTGAAACCAACCGCCTGAATGATTTTACCAATTCGAACCTCAGGAACACTTCAAATGATCCGTCGTTGAACTGTGTACCTCCCAATTCTGTAGTCTCCCTGTCATAGGCCAGACCCAGCATAAATTTCTCTGATACCTGAAACCCTACAAGACCACTGATTGCGGCATCCCAACGATAGGCTGCACCGATTGAAAACTTCTCACTAAACAGAAAACTTGCAGAAATATCTACCTGCAAAGGAGCCCCACCCACAGCTTTGGTAAGCAATGCAGGTTTAAATTTTGTATTACCGTTCAGATCGAAAACATAGCCGGTTATGAAATAAAAATTAATCCGCTCTGTAGAAAGGAACTGAACGTCGTTGGCATCCTGTGCTGAATTGTCGAAATGCTCGGTCTTAAGCATATTAGGTGCCGAAAGACCCGCATAGAATTTATCGGTATGGTAGTATAACCCCAACCCAAAGTTGGGAGAAAATCTATTCTCGATATTGTCTTGTGGGATGGGTTCATTGTCAAAATTACGAAGTTGTGAAAAGTCGAGATTCAGAAAGTTACCTCCTACTTTCAAACCAAAAGAAAGTTTTCCGAAAGCAGATACATCAAGGGTATAAGATACAACCCCGTCTAAATATGTCTCCTGCACTACTCCATTTCCAATATTATCGTGCACCACCGATATACCATATCCTATCCTGCTTTCACGTATCGGAGAATGCAGGTTCAATGTGAAGGATTCAGGAGCACCGTCAAGACCGACCCATTGTGATCGGTACAAACTGGCAATACTCAACTGCCCGCGAGAACCGGCATAGGCCGGATTTACACTCATTGTATTATACATATACTGAGTGAATTGGGCGTCCTGCTGCGCATTTATACCCCCAAAAATGGTGAGGGTAAATACAAGATGAATAAAGGCCTTTTTAGTAGGTGTCATAAACGGTAAATAGTTACTTGCTTATAAATATATAACCACTATCGGTTACCTTTTCCTCGGTTGTCTGATAATCAAATATATAATAATATACACCTGCTGGTAGGTAATCGTTTACAGAAAGGGTTGAACGACCCCTGGACCTTCCGTCGAATACATTATTCTGATTATTGTAATCATTTCCTGTATACACCGCTACACCCCAACGATTATAGATCCTCAATGTATTGGTAATCGTTCGATCAACATTGCGGATGAATAGGAAATCATTCCTGCCATCTCCATTTGGTGTGACCATCTGGTTAACTTCTATAGGCCCTACCACCCGAATCGTTACAAATGCAGTATCACAATTTCCAGGATTGGCATTTTCACAGATGGTGTATGCAATTGTATAAGTTCCGGTCGATGTCTCAGGAGCAACGCTAACAGTACCATCAGGATTAACTGTCAATGGTCCGGCTGGTTCAGAGCTAATGGTTACATCCGATGGATTGACAAATATACCGTCGAGTGTATCATTGTCCAGTACGTTGCTAATGGGGACAATACCTCCAATTTGGCCGTCGATAGGATTCTGACTAAAATCATCATCCACGGCATCTATAACAAGGGCCGGTTCGCCACCGATGACTATAGAAACGGTTGCAGTATCACAATTCGTGGGATTGGCCACCTCACAAATCGTATACTCTATAATTACTTCTCCATCAGGGGTGCCTTCAGCAAT
>JBDNAQ010000342.1:0-3146 GCA_039768345.1 Flavobacteriaceae bacterium | reverse complement strand
TAATTAGTTTGGGCATGGTCGCCATTTTGGTTCCTTTAACCATCATGGGAACAATTGCAATTGGGCCTGCCGTGGTGGGTCATGAAGGCTCTACCGTCATTGTTGTCCTGAATGCTTTGAGGCTGTTGAAGTATGAAATGGAATAAAAGTCGAAGGAAAAATCCACTAAATTTAATTCCTGGCACAAGTCGATTTACCAAGTTTAGGTACGCCCGTTTTCTTCGCTTGTCGCTAGCAGATTTTTTTCTGCCCTCCATTAGCCTTCAAACTAGGTTTGTGGCGCTTTCTCACTCCTACTTATCCGGATTTGCAGAATCCTAATAAACCCTCCTGGGAAATGAAAAAGTAAACGCTGTCGCGTTCTTATTTTTTATTCCCAATACTCCTTCAAACTGCGTTTGAGTCGCATTTGGGAATAAAAAAAGTGATTTGCATAAGCAAATCACTTATTCGTTAAGTCGGGATGACAGGATTTGAACCTGCGACCACACGGCCCCCAGCCGTGTACGCTACCAGACTGCGCCACATCCCGATAATTTTAATTTGTCAATAATTATACTTCATTTATTTTCTTAAGCATGCGACCATCACGCCTGTGGCGTGATACGCTACTCCCGATCCCGATAGCCATCGGGACGGGACGCCACATCCCGGAAATGAGAGGGCAAAAATAGCAAAGTTTCTTGGATTCCCGCAACCTTTTGTCATCCTTTTCAAGATTCTATTATTTCCAATTTGGTCTCCTATTAACAATTTTTTAAGATTTTTTCAAAACATGACAAAAGTCATATTAATCCGCTGTTTATCAGGCTATTTTTAGCGTATTATATTTTGATATAAAATTGGGAACCACATGAAAAATTTAAACTTTCTTCGCATCCTGATGATCGTCACATCAGGCTTTTTATTTATCCAGTGTACCAGTGACCTTGAAATTCCGGATCCTATTGCCGGGCCAGCAGGGGCAAATGGTATTGATGGAGTAGACGGAACAGACGGAGTAGATGGAACTGCATCTTGCGTAACCTGCCACTCCAATGCCACCCGAGAACCACTTGAAGCTTCATTTGCTGTTTCACTTCATGCCACCGGTAGTACTTTTGCCAGAGGATCTTCGGCCAATTGTGCTCAATGCCATGGAGAAGCGGGGTATATAGATTACATTACCATGGGTGCAGTAGACACTGCAGGCTATGCCTCTCCCGGTATGATGAACTGTACTACCTGTCATGACCGCCACAGTACCTTCGATTTTGAAAATGACGGTTTTGATTATGCCTTAAGGAATATAGCACCTGTTACCTTGGTCATTGATGAAAGTACAGTGATCGATTTTGGCGATGCCAGCAACAACTGTATTACCTGCCACCAACCACGGAACAGTTATGTAATTCCTGCTGAGAATGGTACAGGAAAATATGTTATTACCAGTACTCGTTTTGGACCTCACCACGGACCTCAATCCACTATGCTGGAAGGTATTATGGGAGCCAATATCCCAGGTTCTGAAGGCTATCCCGGAGTTGGGACCGCTACCCACAGAACGGGCTCTTCCTGTGTTGCATGTCATATGGGGGAATCTACAGATATCAACGAAGGTCTCCATTCCTGGAACCCAACAGAAGAATCTTGTATCACCTGCCATCCAAATGGTGCACCAGATGAAATTGGTGGCTTTACAACCGATTTTGAAACCTTAGAAGCCCTTCTGTTAAATGTGGTTGGAGAAGAATACATGGAAGATGTAGACGGCAATCCAATGTATGACGTAGACGGTAACCCAATTGGGAATGGTACTCCTGTAGTTGGGATCATTGTAGATGGCAGATCTAAAACAGGGATCTTCACTACCGCAGAAGCACAAGCAGCCTGGAATTATATGACCGCTCTTGAGGATAAGAGTAAGGGAATACATAACCCCGGCTATATGAGGGCACTTCTAAAAAACTCTATAGAAGCACTTCAATAAGATATGATAACGAAGTCCTGCTTATCAGCAGGACTTTTGTTAATGAGGTTTAAGGATATCGAAACTTTAATAAGAATCAACTATCAATTCAGATCAATAGGCAAATTATGTCTGGTCTTATAACAATACTAAAATGAAAAAACGCATCTCATTACTTCTGGTTGGCAGTTTGTGTTTATGGAATTTTTCATGCTACTATGACGAAGAGATCGATCTGAGTCAGCCAATTGAGGAGATCCCTGAAGAACAGGCCATCTCATTCAGAACGGATATTGAACCTCTGTTCTCACAAAGCGGGAAGGATTGTACCGCATGTCACAACGGAAACGTAGCCACCCCGGATTTAAGGGTAGGAAACGCCTTTGCAGGCATTACACCCTTAGTCATCCCTGGAGATGCTGAAAGCAGTGAATTTTATCAAAAATTACCTGGTAACGGACATCCTATAGATGCTGGATTTGTTCTGAACAATACTGAGATCGCTTTTATTAAAGGTTGGATAGACCGAGGCGCGGAAAATAACTAACCAGTAAGACACTTCATCATGAAAAAATTGACCTTTTTATATTTATTTCTTCTGATATCGCCGCTAGCCATGTTTTCCCAGGAAGTGGAAAAGGATTCTGTCGTAGATAAGCCTGAACGCGCTGCTTTTGAGAGTTCGTACATAGTGGATACCCCAACCGATGTTCTCCCTATAAAAAATACCCTCGAGGTTCAAATGTCTCACCGCTTTGGTACAGTAAATGGCGGCACCAATGACCTTATAGGATTTTGGGCTCCGTCCAATATTAGAATTGGATTGGCCTATTCAATACACGAACGGTTAACCATAGGGTATGGTACTACAAAATTTGACAGGTTACAAGATTTTAACTGGAAGGTAGGTATACTGAAACAAACCAGATCTGGTAGAATTCCCGTGAATGTTTCATACTATGGAAACTTTACTATAGATGCCCGAAAGGCAGAGAATTTTTTAGTAGAACAGCACCGGTATTCCAATTTCCATCAGCTGATCATTTCCAGAAGATTTAATTCTAAATTATCATTGTTGGTGGCGCCCAGTGTATCGCACTACAACCTTGTGCCACAGCGAATGCGCAATGATGTGATCGCCTTATCTTTAGGAGGGCGTTATAAGATAAGTCCACAGACATCAATTTTGGTGGATTAT
>JBDNAQ010000341.1:0-9452 GCA_039768345.1 Flavobacteriaceae bacterium | reverse complement strand
TGCCTGCTGTTACAGACTAAACTCGCGGCCGAGCGTTTCGTACTGATTACTATTTAGTCGCTTTCTTCTTGTTGGCAACTGTTTTTCTTTTACCCTTCCTTGTTCTGGAATTATTCTTGGTCTTCTGCCCTCGTAACGGTAATCCTGTCCTGTGACGAATTCCGCGGTAGCATCCGATATCCATCAATCGTTTAATATTGAGCTGTGTATCGGACCGCAACTCACCTTCGATCTTATAAGCGGAGACCACGTCCCGGATACGTCCGATCTCATCGTCGTTCCATTCTGATACCTGGGTGTTCATGTCGACCTTGGCCTTCATTAAAATTTCTCCGGCACGGCTCTTGCCGATGCCGTAAATATAGGTAAGCCCTATGACACCTCTCTTGTGATTTGGTATATCTACACCTGCAATTCTTGCCATAATTATCCTTGTCTTTGTTTAAATCTAGGATTCTTTTTGTTGATCACGTATAATCTGCCCTTTCTGCGTACAATTTTGCATTCGGCACTTCTCTTTTTTATGGATGCTCTAACTTTCATCTCAGCAATATCTTAATATCTATATGTTATTCTAGCTTTTGTTAAATCGTACGGGCTCATTTCCAGCTTGACCTTATCCCCCGGAAGCAATTTGATGTAATGCATACGCATCTTTCCGGAAATATGTGCGGTTACTACATGACCGTTTTCCAATTCTACGCGAAACATAGCATTGGAAAGCGCTTCGATTATCGTACCGTCTTGTTCTATCGGTGCTTGTTTAGCCATATACTAAGCTACTTTTCTGTTTTTTCCTGATTTCATCAACCCATCGTAATGCCGGTTCAATAAATACGAATTCACCTGCTGAACGGTATCTATGGCAACCCCAACCATAATCAGCAAAGAGGTTCCTCCATAGAACAATGCCCATCCGGGTTGAATATCCATCAATTTCACCACAACTGCGGGTAGTATCGCAATTAAGGCTAGAAAGACCGATCCGGGCAAAGTGATAAGCGACATGATCTTATCGAGGAAATCTGCTGTTTCCTTACCGGGTCGTATACCAGGTATAAAACCGCCACTTCTTTTCAGATCATCGGCCATTTTATTAGTAGGCACGGTGATCGCGGTATAGAAATAGGTGAATATTATAATCAGCAATGCGAATAATATGTTGTATGCCAGGCCGAATATATCCTGAAATTGTACTTCCATCCATTGACCTACAGCCGTATTGTTAAACGTACGCCCAAGAAGTCCGGGTGCAAACATAATCGCCTGTGCGAAGATGATCGGCATTACCCCGGATGCATTAAGCTTAAGTGGAATATACTGTCGGGAACCTACGATATTCTTTTCATAACCTCCAGAGGCTGATCTCCGGGCATATTGCACCGGGATCCGGCGTGTTGCCATCACCAACAAGACACTGACCAATATCACGATAAACCACAATATAACCTCTATCAGCATAAACATTAGCCCTCCGGTATTGTTGGTAGTCCGCGATATAAATTCCTGAACGAACGATTGCGGCAGAGTTGCTATAATCCCGATCATAATCAGTAAGGAAATACCATTCCCGATACCTTTGTCGGTAATCTTCTCACCTAACCACATAGCAAACACACAACCGGTTACCAGGATGATCACAGAGGGGATGATAAAATTCAATCCCTTGCCCAGCAAAAATGCCGAATCTGGCACGCCCAATGCACCCAGGCTATATAAATATGCCGGAGCTTGTACGATACATATACCGATGGTTAACCAGCGGGTAATTTGATTTTTGGTCTTTCTACCGCTTTCTCCCTCCTTGTCGAGTTTTTGCAGATACGGCACCGCAATACCCATCAGCTGAACCACGATTGAGGCAGAGATATAGGGCATGATCCCCAGTGCGAATACCGAAGCGTTGGCAAAAGCCCCGCCGGTAAAAGCATTGAGTATCCCTAAGATTCCTTGTTCTGTATTGGAAGATAATTCTGCCAATTGTGAGGTGTCAATACCCGGGAGGACCACCTGAGCGCCAAACCGGTACACCAAAAGCAGGCCAAGGGTAACCAAAATACGTCCCCTCAGTTCGTCAATCTTCCAGATATTTGATATGACCTCAAAAAACTTCTTCATATATACAGCTTATTATAAGCTAATAGCTTCTCCTCCGGCAGCTTCGATCGCCGCTTTGGCAGTAGCCGAAAATTTATGCACAGTTACTTTCAGTGTTGTCTTTAACTCACCATTACCTAGAATTTTAACCAGGTCGTTCTTATGTGCTAAACGATTGGCAACCAAGTCCTCAACGGTAACAGTTTTCTTAATAGCACCTTTGTCGACAAGATTCTGTAAGACATCCAGATTGATTCCTCTGTATTCCTTACGATTGATATTGGTGAATCCGTATTTTGGGACACGTCTTTGCAAAGGCATCTGCCCGCCTTCAAATCCTAATTTTTTGGAGTATCCGGATCTGGACTTGGCACCTTTATGCCCTCTTGTTGCAGTGCCTCCTTTTCCAGAGCCCTGTCCTCTACCAATAGTTTTACCCGCTTTCTGAGCGGAGCCTTTGGCCGGTTTTAAATTGCTTAAATCCATTGCACTTATCTTATTTTACTTCCTCTACGGAAACCAAGTGTTTAACTCTATCGATCATACCCATGACATTAGGGGTGTCTTCATGCTCAACCACCTGCCCTATTTTTCTTAGGCCCAAGGCCTTAAGGGTTCTTTTTTGGTTTTGCAGCCTTTTGATACTGCTTTTAACCTGTGTGACTTTAATCTTTGCCATTGCTGTTGCTGATTATCCGTTAAAAACCTTCTCCATGGATACACCTCTTTGTTTCGCAACGGTGTTAGCATCCCTGAGTTGCAATAAGGCATCGAAAGTTGCCTTTACTACATTATGAGGGTTAGATGAGCCTTGCGACTTAGATAATACATCCTGAACACCCACGGATTCCAATACCGCCCTAACGGCTCCTCCGGCAATTACCCCGGTACCATGCGATGCTGGTTTAACAAATACGCGTGCTCCACCGTATTTACCTTTTTGCTCATGGGGAAGCGTTCCTTTGGTCAGTGGTATACGAACCAGGTTCTTCTTTGCATCTTCAATCGCTTTAGCAATAGCAGTGGCTACTTCCTTGGATTTTCCTAGACCATGACCAACAACACCATTTTCATCACCCACAACAACAATTGCGGAGAATCCGAACGCCCTACCACCTTTGGTAACCTTGGTAACTCTTTGAACTCCCACCAGTCGGTCTTTCAATTCCAGTCCTCCGGGCTTTACAAGTTCTACGTTTTTATATTTCGCGTACATATCCTGATTTAAAATTTTAATCCTGCCTCTCTGGCACCTTCGGCCAGGGATTTAACTCTACCGTGATAAAGATTGCCCCCTCTGTCAAAGGCAACTTTTTCGATACCGGCTTTAATAGCTTTTTCCGCAATTGCCTTCCCTACCTGGGTTGCAATCTCAGATTTAGTCCCCTTGGCCTTGCTCAATTCCTTATCCCGGGAAGAGGATGAGGCCAGAGTAATTCCATTGGTATCATCTATTATCTGAGCGTAAATCTCTTTATTACTTCTGTAGACAGACAGCCTGGGGCGTTGATCTGTTCCAACAGATGTTTTTCTGATCCTCTTATGAATACGCTTTCTTCTTTCAGTTTTCGTTAGTCCCATTCTCTAAATATTATGCGGATTTACCAGCTTTTCTTCTGAGTTGTTCACCCACAAATTTCACCCCTTTGCCTTTATATGGCTCAGGTTTGCGGAACGAGCGGATCTTAGCCGCCACCTGTCCGACCAATTGCTTATCGTGCGAGGTTAATTTGATTATAGGGTTTTTACCTTTCTCAGACCTTGTCTCGATTTGAACTTCGGGCGCCACATTAAGGACAATATTATGCGAAAAACCAAGTGCGATATCGAGTTTCTGACCCTGATTGCTTGCGCGGTATCCCACACCTACTAATTCAAGCTCTTTAGACCATCCTTTAGTAACTCCCTCCACCATATTGAAGATCAGGGAACGATAAAGCCCGTGTTTTGCCTTTTGATCTTTGGATTCAGATGACCTGGAAACCTTAACCTGCCCTTCTTCAATAGCGATCTCTATATCGGAATATGGCTGGGTGAGTTCACCGAGCTTGCCTTTCACCGTTATGACATTGTCCTGAACTTCGACCGTGACCCCTTCTGGGATGGTTATCGGATTATTTCCTATTCTAGACATTTTTACTTTTCTTTTATTCTAATTAATACACGTAGCACAGCACTTCACCACCTACTTTTTCCCGGTCGGCCTGTTTGCTGGTCATCACCCCATGCGAGGTAGATACGATTGCAATTCCAAGTCCGTTCAATACACGTGGCATTTCGGTTGAAGAAGCATATTTCCTCAAACCGGGTTTACTGATCCGCTTCATTTTCTTAATTACAGGCTCTTTGGTACTCCTGTCGTATTTCAAAGCGATCTTAATGATGCCCTGTACCTTGTCATCTTCAAATTTATAGCTGAGAATATAGCCCTGGTCGAAGAGGATCTTGGTCATCTCCCTTTTCAAGTTGGAAGCAGGAATCTCGACCACCCTGTGGCCTGCTCTGCTGGCATTCCTGATTCTCGTTAAATAATCTGCGATTGGATCTGTTAACATTGTTTTCCTATTTTATAATCTACCAACTTGCTTTTTTTACACCAGGGATCAAGCCCTGGTTGGCCATTTCCCTAAAAGTAACCCGGGATACCCCGAAGGTCCTCATGTAGCCTTTTGGCCGGCCGGTGAGTTTGCAACGATTGTGCATGCGAACCGGAGAGGCATTCCTGGGAAGCTTTTGCAATGCTTCGTAGTCACCTGCTTCTTTCAGCGCTTTTCGCTTAGCCGCATATTTGGCAACCAGCCTGGCCCTTTTTACTTCACGGGCTTTCATTGATTCTTTAGCCATATTATTTCTTTTTAAACGGTAATCCCAATTCTGCCAGCAAGGATTTTGCTTCCTTATCGGTGGGGGCAGACGTCACAAAGGTGATGTCCATACCATTGATCCTATTTATTTTATCGATGTTGATCTCCGGAAAAATGATCTGCTCGGTAATCCCCAGATTATAATTTCCCCGGCCGTCGAATCCGGTGGCACGAATTCCCTGAAAATCTCGTACCCTGGGAAGAGCGCTGGTCACCAGTCTGTCGAGGAACTCATACATTCTCTCTCCACGTAAAGTTACCTTGGCTCCTATCGGCATTCCTTTTCTTAGTTTAAAAGCCGCAACATCCTTTTTAGAAATGGTAGCCACAGCCTTCTGACCAGTGATCATAGTAAGTTCATCTACAGCATGTTCGATAAGTTTCTTATCAGCTACGGCATCACCTACTCCACGGCTCACCACAATTTTTTGCAACCTGGGCACCTGCATAACATTATTATACCCAAATTCCTCTTTGAGAGTCTTAACGATGCGCTCGTTGTATTCCTTCTTTAATCTTGGTAAATAGCCCATAATTAAATTACTTCATTAGATTTCTTGGCCACTCGTACTTTTGCTCCGTCCCGTTCCTCGTATCTCACTTTGGTTGTTTCACCTGATTTGGAATCGATCAGAGCCAAATTAGATAGATGGATTGGTGCTTCCTTTTTTACAATTCCGCCTTGTGGGTTCTTGGCGCTGGGTTTCTCGTGTTTAGAGACCATATTTGCACCTTCAACAATGGCTTTATTCTTGTCGCGCAGTACACGAACTATTTTGCCTTCCGTTCCTTTGTGATCTCCGGCAATAATCCGAACTGTATCTCCTGTTTTTATCCTCAATTTCATTACGTTCCTATATTTAAAGCACTTCGGGCGCCAGTGAAACAATCTTCATGAACTGCTTCTCCCGCAATTCTCTGGCCACAGGACCAAATACCCTGGTACCCCTCATCTCTCCAGTCGGATCGAGCAGTACACATGCATTATCGTCGAATCGGATATACGAACCATCGGGTCGTCTGACCTCTTTTTTGGTTCGCACAACAACCGCAGTAGATACGGTTCCTTTCTTGATCCCGCCGTTCGGTGTGGCCTCCTTTACTGTTACTACAATTTTGTCTCCTACAGATGCGTACCTTCTCTTGGTCCCACCCAGAACTCGGATAGTCAATACTTCCTTTGCTCCGGTGTTATCTGCTACTTTTAATCTTGATTCTTGTTGTACCATTTTATTTGGCTCTTTCTAAGACTTCAACCAATCTCCAACACTTAGTCTTACTCAATGGACGTGTTTCCATGATTCTTACCGTATCGCCGATATTGCAATCGTTGGTCTCATCGTGTGCTACATATTTTTTGGTCCGCAGTACGAACTTACCATACATAGGGTGTTTTACCCGCTTTACCTCGGATACCACTATAGATTTCTCCATTCTATTGCTGGTAACAACACCTACTCTTTCTTTTCTTAAATTCCTTTTTTCCATAAAGCAGAACCCTTATTGGTTTTCTCTTTTTGTTAATTCTGTCGCTAATCTGGCATAGGTCCTTCGTGCCACGCGAATTTGAAGCGGGTTTTCCATTGGCGTGACCGCATGGGCCATTTTCAGATCGGCATGTTGTTTCTTATATTCTGCCATCTTCTCTTTCAGCTCTGCTACCGATAATTCTTTGATTTCTGACTGTTTCATCTTCTTTACGATCTTTCGTTAAACTATCCGGCTGCGTAATCGCGAGCAACTATAAATTTTGTTTTCACCGGCAGCTTCTGAGCGGCCAGACGCAAGGCTTCCTTTGCTATATCCATAGGGACTCCTGCAACTTCGAACATCACCCTTCCTGGTTTAACAACGGCGACAAAATACTCGGGTGCACCTTTACCTTTACCCATCCTTACCTCAAGTGGCTTTTTGGTGATCGGCTTGTCCGGGAATATTTTAATCCAGAGTTGACCCTGTCTTTTCATGTATCGGGTAGCCGCAACACGCGCGGCTTCGATCTGTCTCGAAGTGATAAAATTGGACTCCAGAGATTTGATACCAAACATTCCGTTCGAAAGTTGATGTCCCCTACCGGAGTTACCTTTCATCCTGCCCTTTTGTGCCTTGCGGTACTTTGTTCTTTTTGGCTGTAACATCTTTTACTCTACCTTTCAGTTAATTACTTTCTACGGCGCTTCTTGCCGCCGTCTTGCTGGCCTTTTCCCTGTCCTTTAGACATCCCAACCAGCGGAGACAGTTCTCTTTTTCCGTATACTTCGCCTTTCATTATCCATACTTTTATGCCCAGACGGCCATAAGTAGTATGGGCTTCATGCAGCGCATAATCGATATCTGCTCTAAAAGTAGACAAGGGGATCCTACCATCTTTATACGATTCGGATCTCGCCATTTCAGCTCCATTCAATCTACCTGAGATCTGGATCTTTATTCCTTCGGCATTCATACGCATCGCAGCCGCTATCGACATTTTGATCGCTCTTCTATAGGAGATCCTGTTCTCGATCTGACGGGCCACACTCGCGGCTACCAAATTGGCATCGAGTTCCGGTCTTTTGATTTCAAAAATGTTGATCTGAACTTCCTTGTCAGTAATTTTTTTCAGCTCTTCTTTCAACTTATCTACTTCCTGCCCACCTTTTCCAATGATGATACCCGGACGGGCAGTGGTGATTGTAACGGTGATCAGCTTTAGTGTACGTTCAATAATAACCCTGGATACACTGGCTTTGGCCAGCCTGGCATGGATATACTTCCTGATTTTGTCATCCTCAGCAAGTTTTTCGCCATAATCATTTCCTCCGTACCAGTTGGACTCCCATCCTCTGATGATGCCGAGACGATTACCTATCGGGTTTGTTTTTTGTCCCATACTGTTTAGTTCTCTGTATTATTATTAGATCCCAGTACCAGTGTAACGTGGTTGGAACGTTTTCTTATTCGATGCGCTCTCCCCTGAGGAGCCGGCCTGAGCCTTTTTAGCATACGCCCGCTATCGACCTTTATTTCCTTAATATATAAATCGGCTTCCTCGATATTGGCATCCTCATTCTTCGCCTGCCAATTTGCAATGGCCGATAGCAATAGTTTTTCCAGGCGTCGTGAAGCCTCCTTCGGGCTAAACCTCAGAATTGCCAATGCCTTTTCAACTTCTGCGCCCCTGAGCTGATCTGCTACCAACCTCATTTTTCGAGGGGAAGTAGGGCAGTTATTCAATTTAGCGAAGGCCATATCGGCTCGTTCCGCTTTTAATCTTTCTGCCATTTGTCTTTTTCGAACTCCCATAGCTCAATTACTTTTTACCTTTATTTTTAGCTCCAGCATGACCTCTAAACGATCTGGTTGGAGAGAATTCGCCCAATTTATGTCCCACCATATTTTCGGTGATATAAACAGGTACAAACTGCCGTCCGTTGTGTACAGCAATGGTCTGACCCACAAAATCCGGAGTGATCATCGATGCTCTAGACCAGGTCTTGATCACCGACTTTTTCCCGGAAGCCACATTCTGCTGGATTTTTTTGTCCAAGCTATAGTGTACGTAAGGACCTTTTTTTAATGAACGTGCCATATAATATTATTCAATACTTGTTATTTTTTCCTTCGCTCGATGATGTACTTATTGGTATCCTTGGTCCTCGATCTTGTACGGTATCCTTTGGCAGGTATTCCGTTCTTCGATCTTGGATGACCTCCGGAAGCTCGTCCTTCACCACCACCCATCGGATGATCCACAGGGTTCATGGCAACAGGTCTTGTTCTTGGTCGTCGACCCAGCCAACGGCTTCTACCGGCTTTTCCGGAAACGATCAACTGATGATCAGAATTGGATACAGCACCAATAGTAGCTAAACAATTCACCAGCACCATACGTGTTTCTCCTGAAGGCAGTTTAATGGTGGCATATTTACCTTCACGAGCCATTAGTTGGGCGAATGTGCCCGCACTTCTGGCGATAACTGCCCCCTGACCCGGCCTTAACTCGATACAGGAAATTATAGTCCCGAGCGGTATGGCACTCAATGGCAAAGCATTTCCGATTTCCGGTGCTACTTTTTGGCCCGAAATAACATGTTGCCCTACCTGCATACCATTTTGAGCGATTATATATCTCTTTTCTCCATCGGGATATTCCACTAAAGCGATAAAAGCAGACCGGTTAGGATCGTACTGAATCGAATTGACCTCCGCCTTAACATCTTGCTTGTCACGCTTGAAATCGATGACGCGATAACGCCTTTTATGGCCCCCTCCGCGATAACGCATGGTCATCTTACCCTGACTGTTTCGGCCACCAGACCTTTTTATCGGTGCCAACAAACTTTTTTCGGGCTTATCGGTAGATATGGCATCGAAACCATTAACAACCTTAAAGCGCTGTCCCGGGGTGGTAGGTTTTAATTTTCTAACTGACATCGTACGTCTTTATAGATTACTGTAAAAATCAATCACATCTCCTTCTTCAACATCAACAATCGCTTTCTTATAAGC
>JBDNAQ010000050.1:0-2621 GCA_039768345.1 Flavobacteriaceae bacterium | reverse complement strand
TTTCCTTAGAAAATATCTTGTCCGGTAATTGAAGCGAGGTGGTTTTAGGGGCACCAAATTCGTCGAGCGAGCCTGGAGCTTCTTGGGCAGTAATTTGTAAGATACCACTTAGTATAAAAATAAAGAGACAGAAAAACCCTGAGAGATATATTCGCTTTGGTGTGATTTTTAGATTGCCCAGCATTATCCAAGGATACGGACCAAGTCTTTTGCGAAATATGATACTATAATATTAGCCCCGGCACGTTTGATCGCCAGGAGCTGTTCCAGCACGGCCTGATCATGGTTAATCCACCCTTTATCAGCGGCGGCTTTTAACATAGCGTATTCTCCGGAAACCTGATAAACGGCTATTGGAACATTTACTTCATTTCGCAGATCCCGTACAATATCCAGGTAAGGAAGTCCTGGTTTAACCATAATTATATCGGCACCTTCTTCAATATCGAGTTTAGCTTCTTTAATAGCTTCGAGCCTGTTGGAGGAATCCATCTGATAGGTTTTCTTGTCGGCAGGGACATCCTGGGCATCAACCGGTGCTGAGTCCAGAGCATCGCGGAAAGGGCCGTAGAAGGCACTGGCATATTTGGCGCTATATGCCATGATTCCGGTGTTGATCAGTTCTTCATCCTCCAGTGCTTCCCTGATAACCTTGATACGGCCATCCATCATATCACTCGGCGCTACAAAGTCGGCCCCCGCCCTGGCATGAGAAACACTCATCTCGGCCAGGATCTCGCTGGTTTCATCGTTCAGGATCTCTCCATTGGCCACAATACCATCATGGCCCAGGGAGGAATACGGATCCAGGGCCACATCGGTCATCACCAGCATATCCGGACATATATTTTTTACTTCCTGTACCGCCCGCTGCATCAGGCCATGTTCATTAATCGCTTCTTTTCCGGTATTGTCTTTGAGTTCTTCCGGGACTTTTACAAAAAGCAAGACCGAATGCAGGCCCATCTCCCAGAGTTCCTTCACTTCCTTAATCAGATTATCCAGACTCAGGCGATAATAGCCGGGCATGGAGGTGATCTCTTCCCGAATTCCGTGCCCTTCAACCACAAAAAGTGGAACCAAAAGATCATCGGTACTCAGGGCTGTTTCTCTTACGAGCCGTCTTATACTTTCTGAAGTTCTTAGCCTGCGGCTTCTTTTTAATGGATACATATAGTTATGATCATGGTTAAAATTAGGATTTTTGGCTGTATTAAGTGTCGATTTCACCGATTGAATAAAGAACGGCCCTTCCGGCAATCAGTACTCTGGGAGATCGATACTCACAATGGAGAAGGCCACCTCTTTTTGAAAGTTGGCGCGCACTCATTTGAGTCTTGCCTAATACCCCCGACCAATATGGCGTGAGGGTAGTATGTGCTGACCCGGTTACCGGATCCTCATTAATACCCGATTGAGGTGCAAAAAAGCGCGACACAAAATCTACTTCATTTCCAGGAGCGGTTACAATCACACCACGTGCGTTTATCTTACTCAGGGACAGGAAGTCCGGGTTGAGGGCTTCAATTTCTTCCTGGCTGTTATAGATTAAAAGATAATCTGTTTTTCCCTGGAACATTTCTATCGGTTCTCGCCCGAGGGCATTGTCAAGGGCGCTATTTTTTTTTGCCGGTACAGCCACATCTTCAGGAAAGTCCAGAATCAATTGACCGTCTTCACCTTTTTCAACACTTAAGGCTCCGCTTCGCATAGAATGGAATCTGATCTTATGAGATTTTATACCTTCATGATTGAAAAGCACATAGGCAGAGGCCAGGGTAGCATGACCACAGAGATCAACCTCTAATTCCGGGGTAAACCACCGTATCTCATAGATCTCATCATTGGGCACGACAAAGGCGGTTTCCGCCAAATTGTTTTCCATGGCAACGTTTTGCATCCAATCTTCAGCTGGCCAGGATTCCATGATACAAACGGCAGCAGGGTTCCCTTCGAATACCTTTTGGGCAAAAGCGTCTACCTGATATATTTTTAGTTTCATATCCAAGGAGTTTTTTGATTTCAACCTATATCCATTCTCTGGGCGATTGCAAGACTTTTAGCAGTCGCTCTTCCTCACTGCCTGGTTTCGGATGAAAATCATAACGCCATTGTACTTTTGGCGGAAGGCTCATCAGGATACTTTCGATCCTGCCATTTGTTTTCAGTCCGAACAGTGTTCCTTTGTCGTGTACAAGATTGAACTCTACATAACGACCCCTTCTGATTTCCTGCCACTGGCGCTCGGCCTCGGAATAATCTAAATCTTTTCTCCTCCTGACTATGGGAAGATAAGCGCTAAGAAAATTATCACCCGAATCCGTTACAAAGTTATACCAATTCTCCATTGTCCTTTGCTCAGTAGGTTTTAGATAATCAAAAAAAAGGCCGCCGATACCTCTGCCTTCATCCCTGTGCGTATTTCTAAAATAGCTGTCACATTTCGATTTGTATTCAGGGTAAAAAGAAGGATCGTGCCGGTCACAAACCTCTTTACAGATCTGATGAAAGTGAATAGCGTCTTCATCAAACAAATAATAAGGGGTAAGATCCAGTCCGCCACCAAACCATTGATCTATAATCTGCCCTTTTTGATCATACATTTGAAAATATCTCCAATT
>JBDNAQ010000340.1:0-2920 GCA_039768345.1 Flavobacteriaceae bacterium | reverse complement strand
TTTGTACAGGCCTATGGTTCAAAACATCTCGATGCATCAGTTCTTCTAATGGAATCCTATGGTTTTATCGAAGCAAAAGACCCAAAATTTGTAAGCACAGTTAAGGCAGTAGAGAAGCATCTTAGCAACGATGGATTATTATACAGGTATAAGAATGAAGATGATTTCGGATTACCTTCGTCCTCCTTTACCATATGTACTTTCTGGTTCATCAATAGTCTCTACAAAATCGGGGAAGTTGAGAAAGCCGAAAAACTATTCGAGCAGGTGTTGAGCTACAGCAACCATCTGGGACTCTTTAGCGAAGACATCGATTTCAAGACGAAACGGTTGCTCGGTAATTTCCCGCAGGCGTATTCACATCTGGCCCTAATAGACTGTGCTGTGAACTTCTCAAATAAGGAATCCAATGAAATGGTCAGGGAAACCATGAGGTAATCCTATTTCCAAATTTTAATCATGACTGATATCCGGCAAGATCTCTGATCTTCGCCAGCAACGCCCTGAAATGTGTTGAGGTAGTAAACGGATTCATGATAGTAGTCCTGATATACTGCATCCCTCTTAATCTGGTCTGCACAACATAAAAGGTTCCATCTTCAAGGATCGCCTGACGTATTTTTTTATTCAATTCATCAAGTGAGGGCTCCGGGATTTCTTCAGGCGTGTACCTGAAACAAAGGATATTCGACATGGGTGCTGACGCGAGTTCAAAATCCTCATCCTGCGTGATAATCTCAGAAAACTCGGCCGCCAGGTCGTATAGTCGGGTTACAAATTCATCAAAGATCTTCGGGCCATATAATTTCAGTACGACATACCAATGCAGGCTCATCATATGTTTGGTGCATTCGAATGTCCTTTTCGCCAGATTGTACCAGTCTTCATCCTCAGAGTCTTCGAGCAAATACTCCGCCTTCTGTTTAAATGTGTTGTGCGAATCCTGGCCGTTTCGGTAGAGTAACGCTGTGGTTATGCCAGGCATCATCATCATTTTATGACCATCGATGGTAATTGAATCTGCAAACGACGAGCCTTTTATCAGTTCTTTATATTTGGAGGAATAGATTACTGCCCCGCCATGTGCTGCATCGACATGGAACCAAAGGTCTCTTGCCATCGCAAATATCCTCATACTATCGAGATCATCATAGATCCCTGTAGCAGTGGAAGGGGCGCAACCCACCAGAGCAAAGACCTCAATACCTTGTGACCGGGCACTTTCCAGTTTCTCCTCAAGTAAGTCGGCGCGGATCTGATAATACTCATCTGTAGGAACACTCACTATTCCCTCTTCTCCCAACCCCATGATTTTAACCGCCCTCTGAATGCAGTAGTGGGCCTGGTCGGAAACCATCACGGCCAATTTTTTTTCAGCTCCTTCCGCTATATTATACCTGCTTAAATATTGCTGGCGGGCGCTGATAAGAGCGGTAAGGTTGGCCAGTGAACCGCCCGAGGTCAGAATTCCCCTGGCTGTTTTCGGATATCCAGCAGCCTCGCAAAGCGAGTCGGTAACAATTCGTTCCATCACGGTTGGAGCAGCGCCCATTTCATAAATGCCCATACCGTTGTTCATCAGTGCGCTCAATAAGCCGCTCAGGCCGGTGATTGGAAGCGAAGGGCTGATCTGATGACCCATATATCGGGGGTGATGGATATGAATTATCCTTTCCATCAGATTTTCAAAGAAATCATTTGGATCGCCTTTTTTTAAATATTCTGTCCAGTAGCGAAGTTCATCTTCCGGCTTTTGCCAGCGAATAACCTTGTCGGACTCAGCATTCAGGCTGGTATCCAGATAGTCTGCCAGGAGGTCGACCAGCTCATGTGCCTGCTTTCTAAAAGATTTTGGGGAATATGCGAGTTTTAGAGTATCTGTATCCATGTGGTAAATGTAAAATCTTCATCGTTGTAAAACAACTTTACAAAAGCTTGGCACTGAGTGGTTATACATTATTTAAAGTGTCAAGATTCATCGCAGAAAGCATCGGAATTCACCCTAGTTTCATTAAATTTGGGGTCGAATAAAATACAACACAAATGAAACTCAAATATCTGATTAGCGGTCTGTCGATCGTAATTTTAATGATCTCCTGTAAAGAGGCTACACCGGTAAAAGAACCTGCACTGGCCAAGGAGACCTCTTTTGAATATGTAGTTGATCAGTTTGCCGATCTGCGGATCTTACGATACCAGATCCATGGCTTTGATGAACTGACTCTGAAGGAAAAAAAACTGGTTTATTATCTTACTCAGGCCGGATTGGCAGGAAGGGATATTATCTGGGATCAGAACTACCGTCATAATTTGATGATACGCCATGCATTGGAGAATATCTATAATTCATATTCGGGTGATAAGCAGACTGAGGATTGGCAAGCCTTTGAAACATATTTAAAGCGTGTGTGGTTTTCAAACGGGATCCATCATCATTATTCTAACGATAAGATCGAGCCTGGTTTTTCTACAGACTACCTTGTTTTTTTATTGAAAGACACAGATACGGAATTGGGAGGAGAAGCATTTGATGTTATTTTCAATGATGCTGATGCTAAAAAAGTTAACAAAAAGAAAGGGGTCGACAATGTGGCGGCATCGGCGGTTAATTTCTACGGGGCCGATATCACAGATGCCGAGGTGGAATCTTTCTATGCTACTGCCTATAAAGGCCCAGAGGGTCGGCCTGTTGAAGCCGGATTGAATTCTACCCTGGTCAGAGAGAACGGCAAATTAACCGAGAAGGTATGGAAGTCCGGAGGCTTATACGGATCAGCAATAGATGAGATCGTAAAATGGCTGGAACTGGCCAAAGGAGTTGCTGAGAATGAAGATCAGGCCAAAACAATCGGACTTTTGATCGATTATTACAATAGTGGAAATCTGGATACCTGGGATGAGTACTGTGTAGCCTGGGCGA
>JBDNAQ010000049.1:0-3870 GCA_039768345.1 Flavobacteriaceae bacterium | reverse complement strand
TCCCTGATGGGCATCATACCCTCGAAGCTTATGTAGCGAGTAACAAAAGCTCCTACTATGATCAGGATCCAGGAGAGGTGAAGTGCCATCACAGGCCATTTCTCCCAACGCCAAAGACGATACCGGGTCATATTCCCGAAAAAATTGATCACAAAAAATACCATGATGGCTTCAAACCAGGTAGCATTGTATATCCAGATCCTGGCAGTTTCAGTACTGTACCAGCTTTCCACGAATGTCCCAAAGGCCATTGCAGTAGCAAATACAATAAACAAGACAGCTGTAAAACGGGTGGAAAAGAATGCCTTTTTGAGAATATCAATCATATTAACGATCCTGCCGGTGGTTTAGGAGTGCAAAAATAATGGATTTGGAAAGAATATCGCCGGGATTACCAACTTGTTCCCAAACTTGTTTAAGCAAAATGGTTCCAGTGGGCAGTTAGTGAGGAGTACCCAGCCAATTCTAATGTCGATTATCATAGTACAATATACGTAATCAGGGAATTTGCAAATAGATAAATCTTTCCTGTCAACACCAGTGTAAAGGTGAACATTATATGCTTATTTTAGCAGCATGATACGCGTAGTTCTCTGCGGCACGGGTAATGTGGCCCATCATTTATTCAATGCGTTCCGGAAATCAGGCCAGGTCGATATAGTCCAGGTGGCCGGGAGAGACAAGAATAAACTCGAGTTTTTTGGCAAGTATACCAGAACCACGACAGATTTCCGCTGTCTGGAAAAAGCTGAAGTCTATATACTTGCGGTAAGTGATGATATCATCGAAAACTTGTCTTCACTGATCAACCGAGGCCTGATGGTACATACCTCAGGAAGCACTTCCATAAATAAATTGCCAGAAGCTATCCGGCGAGGGGTATTTTATCCGTTACAGACTTTTAGTGCCAAAATGGAGGTGGATTTCAATGAAGTCCCGATTTGCCTGGAAGCGGAACATGAGGAGGATTATTTATTGCTCGAAAAACTCGCCACTGCCATTTCAAACAGAACTGAAAGAATCGACTCGGCAAAAAGATTCAAATTACACACCGCGGCGGTTTTCGTTAATAATTTTAGCAATCACCTTTGGCATATAGGACAGGAGTTGTGTGCACAGGAAAGCCTGTCTACCGATCTCCTCACACCCCTCATCATTGAAACCGCCCGTAAACTGGAATTTCTAAGACCTTATGAAGCGCAAACAGGCCCCGCGCGGCGCAAGGATGTCAGGACGATACAAAAACAAATGGAAGCCCTGGAGAAAAGGACTCACAGCGCTATTTACAAAGAAATAACCCAATCAATACAAGAAAGCTATGCAAAGGAGTTATAAAACCTATTTAGAAGACATCACCACCTTTGTCTTCGATGTGGATGGCGTCCTCACCGACGGGACCGTGCTGATAAGCACCGATGGCCAGCTGCTGCGTTCGATGAATGTGAAAGACGGTTATGCCATAAAAACGGCCATCGACAAAGGTTATGGCGTTTGTATTATCAGCGGCGGTTCAAATGAGGGAGTACGCAAAAGATTGGCGGGCTTAGGTGTTGCACACATTTACCTGGGCAGCTCGAAAAAAGAAGAATCCTTTGATGCCTTCATCAGCGAAAACGATATCGATCCGAAAAACGTGCTTTACATGGGAGATGATATTCCCGATATCCCACCAATGCGAAGGGTGGCTATTGCGGCCTGCCCACAAAATGCGGTACAGGAAATAAAAGCGATCTGTAATTATGTCTCGCATAAAAATGGTGCCAATGGTTGTGTTCGTGATGTAATCGAACAGGTGCTTAAGGTAAAAGGGCACTGGGCAGATCACTTTGATGCCAAAAGCGACTAGATCGATGCAGCATTGGCTACTGAAAAAGCATCGGCTGGTGCTAGGTTCCTCATCCCCCCGCAGACAAGAGCTGCTTAAAAAAATGGGGCTGGATTTCATCCTAAGACCCTCCCAAGTAGATGAGATCTACCCTACCCACTTACAAGCTTTTGAGATTTCTGATTATTTGGCACAATTAAAGGCAAACGCCTTAAAGGATACCCTGCAACCCGATGAAATCCTGCTCACTTCAGACACGGTGGTCTGGCATCGGGGTAAATCGCTCGAAAAAGCAGAAAATGCACAGCAGGCCGTCGAAATGTTGCGGAAACTAGCTGGTGATAAACATGAGGTCATTACCTCTGTTTGTTTTACCACAACTGAACATCAAATTACAAAGCATCATAGTACCATTGTAACTTTTGGCTCCCTTAGCGATGAAGAGATCGATTTTTATGTAGATCAATTCGAGCCTTTCGACAAAGCCGGTGCCTATGGAATACAGGAATGGATCGGTCTGGTGGGAATTACCAGGATCGATGGTTCGTATACCAATGTTGTGGGTCTTCCTACCGAAATGGTGTATCGCACCTTATCAGAATTCATAGAATCCCTCTAGAGTATTCAATACTTGAAATAATCACGACTTATAGTAGAATATTATAGCTCGTTATTCTGATAAAATAGATGCAGAAATTGAGGCCCGAAATCCTGATGATTAATTGTTGATTTTTTGTAACTTCATAGGGTTCAACCAATTTAAAACCAATTGATTATAAAAATTTATTTTTTCTTTCGTTGATTTCAATTTTCTTACTTTCAAGCTGTGTGACTACCAGATATGGTGCCAGACTTGGAGGAAATTATGCCACCATTGCCGGCGATGATACCGACAACGTGGATGGCAAAATAGGTTTCTTCGTTGGAGGGGTTGCAGAGTTCGGGGTGGCCGACAAATTTGCAGTGCAACCTGAAGTTTTGTTTTCACAACAGGGTGGCAAATATTCCGATAGCGGTGGCTTTGACGGGCAATTCAATCTTAACTATATCAATGTTCCTGTAATGGCAAAATTCAAAGTTTCTGATGCCTTTAGCATAGAAGCAGGGCCTCAGGTTGGTTTCTTGCTATCTGCAAAAGACAAATATGATTCGCCGACTTCAGGTGAAGACGATATAAAAGAATTTATCAGTAGTACAGACTTCGGTGGCAATATTGGGGTGGGTTATGAACTAGACAGCGGCCTAAATTTTAATGCGCGTTTTAACTATGGGTTCAGCAATATCAACGATTTTGAGGATTCCGGAGATTTTAAAAATAACAACTGCGTGTTTTCACTTGGAATTGGCTGGATGTTCTAATCAATAAATTTATTTTCAGTACCATAGGGGCAAATTCAATCCTAAAGAGGTTGGGTTTGCCCTTTTCTTAGTTTACAAAACGTTAATTGTTGGGGCTAGCTCCTTCAGTTTCAATATTTTTGCGCCAAAATATGTGCTATGAAGATCTTTAAAACTTTATTATTATCGGTTTCAATACTCCTGGTTTTAGCCTTATCGAACTACTCCTGTGCCGAAAAGGTAAAGGCCAATATGCCCGAGGCAAAACCCGTATCTGTTATAACCACCGAAGAGAATCCTAAGCAACCGCTTAACGAGGAATTTAAAAAATATTGGTATGCCGGTGATGCTGAAATTACATCCTATACCCTGGAACAGGCTCGTTATGGTGAATTGAGAGAGGGTCATGCGGTTTTGGTCTTCGTAACCGAGCCATTTCTGCCAGGAAAACAGGTGAAGGCCGATGGAAATGATGCTTCGAATATTCCGGTGCTTAAATTGAATAGCACCAAGAAGTATCTCACAGGTATTTACCCCTATTCTATTATGTCGAGTACTTTTTATCCGGTTCACAATGATCAGCATGCGATAAAAGTTTCAAATTCTATTCAGGAATGGTGCGGTCATGTGTACAGCCAGATAAACAATCGTGAACAATTCGAATTCACCTCACACTCCTATTTTGAAGGTGAAGCCGATAAGGATGA
>JBDNAQ010000339.1:0-5841 GCA_039768345.1 Flavobacteriaceae bacterium | reverse complement strand
GCCACAGATTATGATCTTTACGGAAAGCCTGTATAGCGTTAAAGATAAATGTTGGAAATCAGGTTCTGCACGGTTGGATGTTCGCTGCCGCCTGCAGATTTATGGTTATTCTTAAATACTAGACTTAAACCTCTCCTACAAATTAACAAACTCAAAGGCCGCCATTGGTACATCGCGGAGATCTATTTCCTTTTCATGAAGGAGAATACCGTGTTCCAGGTAAGCCTTTAAATTAGCAAGCCAAAAGGTCCACCCATTACTGCAACCTACATGAATATTTAGTTTACTCTCCTCATCGGTGGGGATATGATACTGCTTTAATACTACGAGGACAGATCCTTTTTCAGGGATCAGTTTCACTTTAACCTTGGTTTTGCCCGCAAAGGTGATTTCGAGTCTATCTATTCCGTTGGCTTCTAAGACCACACCTTCTTCCTTGCCGTCCCAGTTATGCCATCGCCATGTATAACTATCGCCGGCCTGGATATATTCAGAAAAAGATCTTGCAGTACCCTCCTTATCGTTAAAAATCGCCTCCCTTAAGAACCAGGAGCACAATCCTTCGGAACTGGCCCAGCAGTGGTAGAGTTTCTCCAATGGCGCCTTGATGTAGATTTTTTTAGTGAAGGAATGAAAGTTTAGTGTTTCCATGACATTATTTTCGTTTTAATTCGTAGTTGTGGATTTCCCTTCCCAGGGCTGCCAAAAAAGGGATACCGATCGATTCATATTCATACTGGTCGTCATTGAAGACCCCATCCTGGTTTACCAACAGCGTGGCCGTAAGAATAAATTCTATATTGTTCCCGATGTCTTTCACATACGCACAATCGGTCATTGTTCCGTAGGCATATCCCACTTTATTATAAACCCTTACCGATTCGGGTATCCTTGACCTGGTATCTCCATAAATAAAAAATTTGCCATAACTATCGTAATACTCCGCTTCGTCATAGCCCCATTTCCGGGGCGGAGACGACATGGCATCGAGCAAAAGCGTCAGCTCCTCCTGCCCAAGATCAAATGATTCTTTCGATCTGTAGAGTTCAGGATAGAACAATCTTTTCATAATTTCCTGCTGAGCTGAGACAGGATAATAGTTTTTCAAGCTGAAATCGAATGGTTCTTCAATGAGCTCATCTTCGGCCATAAACCCCGTTCCCTTCTCAATATTCTTCAATTTCAAATGAACAAGTGGAGCGTTCACCACAGGACCCATATGAGTGGTAGTACTGTCGTTGAGGTAAACAATAAGCGGACGAGTGGTGATATCGTCTGCATTCTCTATGGAAAGACGATGCGAAATCCTGTGTGGACCAATATTTTTATCGGTCAGCCGTTCGTTGATGGCATCCTGCCCCAGGAACTCGAACAAACGGTTATATGCATCATTATCACTCGTGGCAAAGACTTTTATGATTTCTTTCCCAACAGTAGTTTCGATTGTATCACCCTCCACGTAGAAACGGGTGGCTAAAGAAAAATCCTCCCGTTGCGAAATTTCTTCAAGGACAAGCACGGCGATGGGTAATTTTACGGTACTGGCCGGGTAGAAATAAGCAGAATCGTTTAATCCAAATTCGTGATCGATGAGTTGAATTTGACCGTCAAACCGGTCTACCTGTGTATAGAGTATTTGAAGTTCATACTGATCGATCTTATCCACCACCCGGCGAATGGCTGGATCTTCTGAGGTGTAGAGTATATGTTCAAGGGGTTTTTCTACTTGTGCTCCGTGGCAGGAAAATAATAGTATGACCCCGATCAAAGGGTACAGTTTGGTCTTTATGAATTTCGCGAACCACATGAAATTAAAAATGTCTGGGTAGAATCCCTGCCTGCTATACGAATTCCTCATACACTTCACCCCTGTGAGGTATGAGGGCGTCGCGAACGCGGAGCATATCGTTTTCTTCCACGACCATAAATGCCATACTATGGGCGCTGCTTAGATCTTTAAAGCCGGTGATATTGGTTGGCAAATCTTCAGCAAGGATGTATTGCTGCAAATGCTTTTCGTGGTGACGTGCAATTTCACTGGCCGTCGGCCCTCTGAAATCCCATATGAGTTTGATCCTTCGATTCATCGTTTTATGCTTCAGTGGTATTTACCGATTTACCGGTTTCCGCAAAGGATTTGAAGTCCTCCATGTACTGGCAGGACTGCTTTTTGAAGGCTCCCGGCATAAAAAACCCCATAAGCTTCATAAAAATTCCTGAAAATTGGAATTCGGATTCGGATACCCATAAGGTCTTACTTTCCTCAATTTCTTTGAAAAAATTCTTCTGAATATTGTGAACGCCTTTGGCGTCATAGGTGGCATGAAACTCGTAGGGCAAATTACGCTTGATAATAGTTTCGATCAATACGAGTTTGCGTTTACCCATCTGATAGTGCAATTCCATCTTCGAACCTTCTTTCCCCGGAGGTCCTGAAATTTGGGAGTAGGAAATCAAACCTTTTTGCCAGTGTTTCATGTTCTCAGCATTATCGAACTTTTTTATAAACTCATCCCTGGGCAGATTGATGGTTATTTCTGTAGTATATTTCATTTCACCCCGCATTGAATATGCACTAATTTAGTTAAATATAGCAGATCTTGACAGCAAAAATGTGTTAATACCTTTAAGGGAATATTGTCCACCTTCCCCGAATTCTTATTTTTACATTTGCAATTCTATATTCATTGTTTGATGAAGTGGTTGTATAGCCTCATTCTTTTAATGTTCTTTTGTATTTGTTCCTGCGGTAAATTACTGAACGGCAGTGAAGACCAGACCCCGATAGCGAGGGTTGGAGATACCTATCTATACAAGCAAGAGGTTGAAGGGCTGGTCTCAGAAGACATGACCCCTGGCGATAGCGCTGCCTTCATGACGAATTTCATCAATAATTGGGCTACGAGGCAATTATTGCTCAGCAAAGCAAATATCAACCTCCCGGAAGACAAACTCGAGGAATTCAACAGACTGGTTGAAGATTATCGTACAGATCTATATACCAGGGCTTATAAGGAGGCATTGGTTTCCCAGGGTCAGGATACGACTGTGAGTGAGGATGAATTGAAACGTTTTTATGAATTGCAGAAAGAAAATTTTCGTTTAAAAGAGAAAATTCTAAGATTGAGGTTTGTCGAGATACCTCTTCAATTCTTAAACAAGGATGAGGTGATCAGCAGCCTCAAGGGATTTGAGGAGGACGACAGGTACTATTTGGATTCGGTCGGAATCCAGTTCAGAAAGCTAAATTTTAATGATTCCCTTTGGGTTCCGGTGTCTCGGGTAATGCAGGAAATACCCCCCTTGAATGCTGACAATGAGGACAGATACTTAAAAAAATCACAATTTTTTGAATTGCAGGACCCATCGGGGGTATATTTGGTCTATATAAAGGATATACTTCAGGTTAACGAGATTGCTCCTCTGCCTTATGTGGAACCCAGGATCCGGCAAGTAATTCTCAACCGGAGAAAACTTGATTTTATTAAAAAACTGGAAACAGAGATCATAGATGAAGCGACAAAAGAGAATGAATTTGAGATTTTTGAGTAGCGGTCCAACGCTTTGGATAATGATGCTTGCCTTATTGGTGTCGTTCGCTTCACGCGCGCAGGTAAAAGATTCCATTCCGGATCCGGAAATTGAACCACCGGAAACACCTATGGAAGCACCGGAGGTCGTGATCATAGATAGTACAAACAATTTTAAACGTATCAAGGTCGATGGGATTGCAGCTGTGGTAGGGGATTATGTAATACTCAACTCGGATATCGATAAAACCCTTATCGATCTCAGAAATCAAGGTGCATCTGCTGAAGACATCACTCATTGTGGCTTATTAGGGAAACTGATGGAAGACAGGTTATATGCCCATCAGGCGGTTCAGGATAGTATTCTGGTTTCAGATGACGAGGTGAACAGCACCAGTGATCGTCAAATTCAGCAACTTGTTCAGCAGGTAGGTTCAATGGAAAAGGTGCTGGAATTTTATAAAAAGGACTCACCCGAGGCTTTCCGGGAAGAGTTATTCAACATCAACAAGTTAAGGATGTTGTCTGAAAAGATGCAGCGAAAGATCGTTGATGATATCAAGGTAACCCCCGAAGAAGTAAGGCAGTTCTTTAATAAAATACCGGAAAATGAAAGGCCTGTTTTCGGAGCAGAACTGGAGATATCACAGATCGTAAAGGAGCCAAAAGTACCCGAAGAAGAGAAACAGAAAGTCATTGATAAATTGGCGGAGATCAAAGCCGATGTGGAAGATAATGATGCGAGTTTTAGCGTTAAGGCTATTCTTTATTCTCAGGACCCCGGCTCCAAGTCTAAAGGTGGTTTTTACAATATGACGCGGCAGACCCCATTTGTAAAAGAATTTAAGGATGTAGCCTTCAGTCTGCAGGAAGGGGAGCTTTCAGACCCTTTTGAAACTGTTTTCGGATATCATATCATATATATCGAAAAGATCAGAGGTCAGGAACTCGATTTGCGGCATATCCTCATTCAACCCGAAATCCCTCAGTCGGCCCTTGAAGAGGCAAGGGTGGAATTAGATTCCATCAGAAAACAGATTCTGGAAGGGAAGTACACATTTGCTGAGGCTGCCCGAAATTTCTCGGATGAGAAAGAAACCAGAAACGATGGCGGCTTGCTTCGTAATCCTATAAATTTTGATTCTCGTTTTGAACTCACCAAAATGGATCCCACGCTTTACAATCAGGTGAGGAATCTTAAGGATAATGAGATTTCCAATCCAGTATTGGAACAGGATCCGAGAGGAGGACCACCATCTTATAAGATATTGAACATTACCAACCGCTATGATGAACATGTGGCCGATTTTGCCAAAGACTATATAAAGATCCAGGAATTGGCGCTACGCGAAAAACAGTTCAGGGCGATTAAAGAATGGATGGAGGAACATATAGAAGATACCTATGTTAGTGTGAGTGGAAGTAATAAAGACTGCGATTTTGCTAATAATTGGGTAAAGGAATAAACTATGTCCGACGTAGCCGCTATTGAATACCTGGTAGATAAACATCAGGCCCTGAAAAAAGAAATTGCCAAGGTGATTGTAGGGCAGGATAAGGTGATCGATCAGATCCTGCTTGCGATTTATACCGGGGGGCACTCTCTTCTTATCGGGGTCCCGGGACTGGCCAAAACATTGATGGTGAACACTATCGCACAGACACTAGGGCTAGACTTTAAGCGGATTCAATTTACCCCAGACCTGATGCCCAGTGATATTTTGGGAAGTGAAGTGCTCGATCAGAACCGAAATTTCAAGTTTATCAAAGGCCCGGTATTTGCCAATATCATATTGGCTGATGAAATCAACAGAACCCCGCCTAAAACCCAGGCAGCTTTGTTGGAGGCCATGCAGGAGAGGGCTGTTACGATAACCGGCAAACAGTATAAATTAACCTTGCCCTACTTTGTTTTAGCCACACAAAATCCGATAGAACAGGAAGGTACCTATCCTTTACCGGAAGCTCAGCTCGATCGATTCATGTTCGCCATTGAATTGAAATATCCTTCTATAGAAGAAGAAGTCGAGGTGGTCAAAACCACCACAAATGATGAAATACCTGAATTAAATGTTCTTTTTACAGCTGATGAGATCCTACAGGTTCAACATTTAATTCGCAGAATACCGGTTGCCGACAATGTGGTGAATTATGCAGTTCGGTTGGTGAACAGTACGCGTCCGGGATTGGAATCCTCACCCGATCTTGTCAGACAGTATCTCGATTGGGGTGCAGGACCCAGGGCATCACAGTATCTCATCCTTGGGGCCAAGGCACATGCTGCGGTAAATGGTAAGTTCTCACCGGATAT
>JBDNAQ010000338.1:0-13904 GCA_039768345.1 Flavobacteriaceae bacterium | reverse complement strand
TGGGCATCATCACTGATCAGGATACTATCCACAGGTATGATCTCCCGATTGCGAATCAGCAGCCGGTCTCCTGCTTTAATCTTGTATACCGCAACATTCTCTTCTTTTTTATTACGATCGATCCGGGTTACGGCGATGGGGAAATAGGACTTGTAGTCCCTTTCGAACGACAGGAAGGAATAGGTTTTTTGTTGGAAAAACCGGCCGATCAACAGGAAAAAAACCAAGCCGGTCAGCGAATCGAAAAAGCCCGGTCCCCAATCGAGTATGATTTCGTAGGTGCTTCTTATAAAAAGTACGCTTATGCCCAGCGCGATAGGGACGTCTATGTTCAGGAATCCAGAGCGCAAACCTTTTAAGGCCGAGGTAAAATAGTCGCTTGCGGCATAAATGACCACTGGTAAAGAGAAGGCGAACATCAGCCACCGGAAGAGATATTTATATTGCTCGAGCCAGAATTCCTCCGCAACCCCCGCGCCATTGTTCAAATCGAGATATTCCGGGAAAGAGAGGAACATCACATTGCCGAAGGCGAAACCGGCCACACCGAGTTTATAGATCAGGCTCCGGTCTGTTTTATTCTTTTTACTGGTATAGTCATCAAGTGAAATATGCGGCTCATATCCTATTCTCACCAGGAGTCCTACCAAGGCTTTAAGGCTGAGTTCTTCGCTGCGGTACGAAACCTGTAATTTTTTCTTGGGAAAATCTACCTGCGAACCTATGACTGCCGGGAGTAGTTTGTTGAGGTTCTCCAGGATCCAAATACAGGAACTACAGTGTATTTGAGGTATGAGTAAAGTAACGATTTGAACGTCCCCATCATGAAAATCTGTTAGTCTTTCAACAATATCAGCATTATCGAGAAAATCGTATTTTCCCTCAACTTCCTTGGGAGTGGTACCAGCTGCCTCCTGTAAATCATAATAATATGATAGATCGTTATCTCTAAAAATTTCATATACGGTTTTGCATCCATAACAACAAAATTCCTTATCGTCAAAGACAATACCACCGGCATCACACCGGTCTCCACAATGAAAACAATTAGTTGAATCCATTCACAAGAATTTGCTCATTTACCCGGAGGCAAAACTGCCGGAAAATAGCTGAAATATATATGATAATTATCAGCTTTTACCTACTTTTATTGATTAAATCATATATACCCGTAGATGGATTCGGAAAGCCGATGTGAAAATTGCATCATCAGACAATTCAACTCGCTTCGTGCAATGAGTAAGGACGAGCTCAAGCAGGTCTCAGATACCAAGATCACAAGGAAGATCAAGAAGGGTGATTCCATATTCGAGGAAGGTGAAAAACTAAAGGGGGTTTATTGCGTGCGTGATGGTGTTTCCAAATTATCAAAACTAAGTGCCAACGGGAAGGACCAGATTGTAAAGTTGGCTACTAAAGGCGAGGTAATGGGCCAACGATCGGTTATTGCCGAAGAATCTGCTAACCTTTCGGCAGTTGCTGTTAACGATATGGAGGTTTGCTTTATCCCTAAAGAAGCGATTGTAAACACCTTGCACAAGAATCCGGATTTCACATTTGAAGTATTAAGGCTCATGGCCCATGATCTTCGGGAGGCAGATGATGTTATTGTTAATATGTCTCAAAAGACGGTCAAGCAACGTATAGCCGAAGCCTTTCTTTACCTTAAAAAGAATTATGGAGAAGACAAAAATGGATATCTTAGTCTGACCCTTTCAAGAGAAGATATTGCCAATGTGGTAGGGACGGCTACCGAATCCTGTATCAGGATAATCTCCGAGTTTAAAAAGAAGGGTATGTTAAAGAGTTCGGGCAAAAAACTCGGAATCGCAGATGAAAAAAAACTACAGGATCTGGCCGACGGATTTTAGGTCCCCGTACTCAGTGATGTCCATATTTCTTTCCTAAAACAGACTTTTAAATTCAATCCCCTCCTCGCCAAAGTCGTCTTTTTGGCATAAAAAAAACTAATATAACATATTGATTGACAATCACTTAAGTCTCATTCTTCTGGAGATTTAAAAGCTGACATATATCATAGTTTCAGCCTTGTTCCACGATTAATTTTACTCTGTTCTTCAAAATGAAGTGAACATGAAAAATATTTTGCTCCCAACGGACTTTTCACCAAATGCCTGGAATGCCACCAAGTATGCCATAGAACTATACAGGAAAAAACCCTGCACTTTCTATTTGCTCAATACTTATACTCCAGCAATAGTCCATAGCCGATTTATGGCAGCAACGGTTAATGGGGGCGTTTTGGAAGACAATGTTAAGGCCCTTTCCGAGAATGGACTAAAAGATCTCCTGGCACAAATTGAAGCGGAGTGTAAATATGACCATCACAATTTCGAAATTGTATCATCATTTAGTTTGCTTACAGAGGAGATCAAAGATCTGATCGATACAGCCGATATCGATCTTATCGTTACCGGCACCAAAGGCGCTTCCGGATTCGAAGAGGTATTCCTTGGGAGTAATACAGTGAGGATTATCAAGTCTGTTCGTAAATGTCCTGTTCTCGTTATCCCGGAAAACTATCAGTATAAGAAGCCTTCAAAAATTTCTTTTGCTACAGATTTTAAACGGAATTTTTCCCTTGATATCATTAAACCTCTAACCAGCCTGGCTAAAAACCTGGGTGCTGAGGTTCATATTGTCCATATTAACGAGAGTGAAACACTCGACAAATATCAAGAGGCCAATAAGGATATGCTCATCGATTTTTTGGAACCTCTGGAACACCATATTCACTGGTTGCCTTATTTTTCAGGGAAGTCCGATGTGATCCAGTACTTCCTTGAAGAATTCGATATGGACATGTTGTCGCTGGTACACTATAAACACGGATTCCTGGAAGAGTTAATTCGTGAACCAGTTGTAAAACGTGTAGCATTCCACGCCCAGATCCCTCTACTGGTATTACCCGAATAAGCGTATCCCTAAAAAAATTGAGTGAGAATCTTCCTTATCATTCCCTGATAGGGTGATCTTCATAAAAGTCTTCGAAGGTCTTATTTGTAGAATAGTTATCCGTCAATACTTTGTATACCATATATACTACCATGACCTGGCCAATGATAGTCACATAGAATACCCAGTTGAAGGGGAAGTCCATGCTACCCATTATGGTAAGTATGAGCAAGACGGTGGTGGTTGCACCCACCCAAAACATAGCAGAGAATTTCATTTTTATTGGCAAAATATATATTGTAAATTTTATAAACTGTTAAGGGAGCTATAAAATTTATCACATCACCGGATTCCAGAATTGGTCAGTGATAGGTATGGACTTAGACTTTTCAGCCGTAAAGGGATTAAAGCTTAATTTGACAAATAGGTACCATATACTGGAAGAAAGCGTGGGTTTCAGATCAGCGTGTTCCCAAAGTTCAACCGCACCAAATGAAGTACCCTGATTGCTGGTATAAGGAAGGCCTTTTGATTCGGTAAAAGAGTTGCTCTCAATCAGGTTTTTTTCCAATTCCTCAATGATTTCAGACTGTGTTTCGTACTGTTGAGCCGCAGCCCTTGCCAGTGCCATTTGTGCAGTGCCTTCGAGCCAAATCACATCGTTGTCGTCATCAAAACAATAACCCTCAAGTGCTATATTTGTTACCGTAGATCGCTGTGTAGTACGATATCGATCGGCAAGGTCCAGAACAGAAGGAGGAAAGTTTTTGAGGATCAAAAAACTAAGGCTGTGAAGGTCGAGTGCATACTGATATGCCGGTTCTTCCTTTTGAGTAAGGAGTAACAATTCGTTATCATCCCATCGTTCATCCTGAAGATAGAGCAGTAATTTTTTATGAAAATCATCATAACCGGGTACGGCATTAAAGGCTGTGATCATTCCTTCCGTGATAATACCAATAGGCGAACCATCCTGGTTATAGCCACCGGCGAGGGATCCATCATCGTTTTGAAGGGACCGGATCCAGATCTCCAGTTCTTTTGCTAGTC
Organism: Flavobacteriaceae bacterium; assembly: GCA_039768345.1. Taxonomy (GTDB): domain Bacteria; phylum Bacteroidota; class Bacteroidia; order Flavobacteriales; family Flavobacteriaceae; genus JAHEJJ01. Next base: position 9,938 of record JBDNAQ010000338.1, on the reverse strand, counting down.
TGTCGTACTTGTTAGATTGGGTGAGATTTTGGTAATTGTTTAAAGCGATGAGCAACCAGGCATTGTCGCCCAGCCATGTTCTTCTGATATTTCCCCCATCTTTAGTTCGAAACTGGTGAAATCCACCGTTACCGTTCAACAACTCTGAATCTATACGTGTATGAAAGAAATCGAATACCATCTCGGCCTCAAGGAAATCGCCCCTGGCCATAAAAATCATCGATGCCAACGCATTGTCATAAAGCGATACGAAATTTGTGTCTTCAGCGCTCTCCAGTAGTCCGTTATCTCCTTGCATATTATTCACCCACCCATAAACCAGATCGATTTTGGAAATCTCAATTTCGGTCATTTCTTCGATCGGAGCAGGAAGAGTATTTTCCGGATATAGCATCTCAGACTCTTCCAAGTCTGAAGTACAGCCCAGGAGGAGCAAAATAAATGCCAGGAAAGTGAGAGATAGTCTGGTCATGTGTAAAAAGAAGCAGCGGGTTTAAATCGATTATAAAATTAAAGGATCTTGATTAAGCCAGGCTGTCGATCCGCTTAAATATAGGCACTGATCGATGAAATGCACTTCATACTACACGCTGACCGGAATAATGGTTTTTGGTCCGAAGAGCTGCGGTTGAATTTGAGGTATAAATTATCGATTAACGGTAAGGGTTTAGCTATTTTTGAGACAAATATTGTATATGAACATCCCCAGTACCGACCAAAAAAGAATAGTGGTTATAGGTGGTGGTTTTGCCGGTATTTATCTGTCAAAATCACTTATAAGATCGAAGTTTCAACTGGTGGTCATAGACAGGCAGAATTATCATACTTTTCAGCCATTATTATACCAGGTATCGACAGCCGGACTCGAGCCCGATTCGATTGCTTATCCTATCAGGAAGATCCTGAAAAAGCATAATAATTTCCACTTCCGTATGGCAACGGTCAACAAAGTCGATCCGGATATGTCTGAAATACATACCAATATTGGATCTCTCAAATACGACTACCTCGTCATCGCTACAGGTTCTAAAACCAATTTTTTTGGCAATTCCTCCCTGGAGCAAAATGCCATGCCGATGAAATCTGTTCCCCAGGCATTAAATATCAGAAGTCTTAGCTTGCAAAACTTCGAAAAGGCAGACCATTGCCAGGACCTGGAGGAGAGGCAATCCCTCCTGAATTTTTGTATTGTCGGCGGAGGCCCGACCGGAGTCGAATTGGCAGGGGCTTTTGCAGAGTTAAAAAGACATGTATTCCCCAAGGATTACCAGCATTTGGATATGGATGAGATGGAAATACATCTTTTTGAAGGTGCCGACCGTTTATTACCGCCCATGAGCGAGACAGCATCCCGCAAATCTCTGGAGTTCCTTCAAAATCTTGGGGTCCGGGTTCATCTCAATACCCTGGTAAAGGACTATGATGGGGACAAACTGATCACCGATAAAGGAGAAATCATCAACAGCAAGAATTTTATCTGGACTGCCGGGGTCACCGGGGCATCTGTCCCGGGGATAAAAGAGGATTCGATGCATGAACGTCTCAACCGGTATCGGGTGAACCGTTTCAACCAGGTAAAGGGATACCCCAGGATCTTCGCTTTAGGCGATATTGCGTATATGGAAACCGAACGCTACCCTAACGGCCATCCACAGGTAGCGCAACCCGCTATACAACAGGGCAGACATCTGGCAAAAAACCTTAGATTATTGGAAAGAGGCAAATCTATGATTCCTTTTGAGTATCGCGATAAAGGGAGCTTGGCAACAATAGGGCGTAATAAAGCCGTAGCAGACTTGCCTTTCTGGAGTTTTGGGGGATTTTTCGCATGGTTCGTTTGGATGTTTGTACATCTTATGTCTTTGGTAGGATTTCGAAACAGGATGATCGTTTTTTTCAACTGGATGTACAATTACATCAACTACGACAAAGCTGCCCGACTCATCGTGCGTCCGTATAATTTGAGAAGGAAAAAGCCATAGTTCTTAAAAAGCTTTCCTATATTTGTACTGTTGTGTTGGCCTCATTTAATTGAGGCAACGGTTGTGGCTACTGAACATAGTTTAGTGCCAGCCAATGAAAGGCTTTCCTCCCCCCTGATCGTTATCAGGATTACGGGATTACAGGGAGGCTTTTTTCATGCAAACTCTTCGCGAGTCATGGACAAGATGCGGTGGTTTATATTCCGGCTCCAAGACTTTATCACCTCTTCAAATTGTCGTATTTTTATAGAGAAATAAAAAGATGAAACGATATGCCATTATACCACAAACTCGGTAAAATTCCACATAAGCGTCATACGATTTTTAAAAAAGAAGACGGGGGTTTACACTACGAACAATTATTTGGCACCATAGGCTTCGACGGGATGTCTTCCCTGATGTACCACCTATACAGACCCACCATGATAAAGGAAGTGGGCGAAACGCTCGATATTTCTCCTCAACCCGCCGTTGAGTATAACTTAAAGTCGAGATTGCTCAAAGGGTTTCAGCTAAGTCCGGCCGAGGATTTTCTCGATAGCAGGAAGACGGTGCTTTTTAATAATGATGTACATATAGGTCTGGCCGCCCCTCGCCAATCTGTTAAGGACTATTTTTATAAAAATGCAGATGCCGATGAACTCCTCTTTATACATGAGGGTAGTGGTACGCTCAAGACAATGCTTGGGGAAATTGAGTTTGAAACCGGCGACTATTTGCTCATTCCGAGAGGGATGATCTATCAGATTCATTTCGATTCGGAAGATAACCGTTTGCTGGTCACCGAATCTTTTCATCCAATTTATACCCCTAAACGTTACAGGAACTGGTTCGGGCAACATCTGGAGCATTCACCATTCTGTGAACGCGACTTTAAATTGCCACAGAATTTACAAACACATGATGAGCACGGAGAGTTTCTTATGAAGGTTAAAAAACAAGGACAATTACACCATCTTATTTATGCATCGCATCCCTTCGATATAGTTGGCTGGGATGGGTATAACTACCCGTATGGATTTTCTATTCACGACTTTGAACCTATCACCGGGAGAGTCCATCAACCACCACCAGTACATCAAACCTTCGAGACCAGTACTTTTGTGATTTGCTCCTTCTGCCCACGATTATACGACTACCATCCGGAAGCGATACCTGCTCCGTACAACCATTCCAATATCGATTCCGATGAGGTTCTCTACTATGTTGAAGGGGACTTTATGAGCAGAAAAGGTATCGACCGGGGTTATATTTCACTCCATCCGGCAGGTATCCCCCATGGGCCGCATCCGGGCACCTATGAGGCGAGTATCGGAAAATCCGGAACCGAAGAACTCGCGGTGATGATCGATACTTTTAAACCACTTCAGCTCACCCAGGCGGCACTTGATATCGACGATGGTAAATACTACCAGTCCTGGTTAGAGTAAGGAAATCCTATGGATGGCAAAATGCAGTAATGAAGCAGCAAGACTAGCTGTTTGTTCATCTATGTCGTATTCCGGATTCATTTCGGCAATATCCAGGCCAACCATTTTTTTAGAATGGATGATGGTTTTAAGGCATTCGGTTACTAATTGTGGATCAAAGCCCATAGGAGACGGGGCGCTAACACCCATAGCATAAGCGGAAGAAAAACCATCAAGGTCGATAGTGACGTAAACCGCATCTACACCCTGGATAAAATATTCGATTTCCTGTAGCACGAGTTCGAGATGAGGCATTTGAAAGCGTTCAATTTCGAGGTAGTTTACGCCAAAAACGGAGGTGGTGTCGTAGAGTGAACGATCGTTGGCATCTTCCCGTATTCCAAGACATAGATATTTAAAGGCAGTATCGGTCTCGTTACAGTCGGATCCAATCTGGAAAAACGGAGTGCCGGAGTTATTACCCTTCAGATTAGAGCGTAAATCGAAATGTGCATCGAAGTTGATGATACCCAGCACCTGATCTGCACCCAGAGATCGTTTTAACCCTTGATAATGGCCATAAGCCAAATCATGACCCCCGCCAAGGACGACACAAAACAGCTCGTGCTCCTTTATTCTTTCAACTCCCTGGGCCAGGGCTGCCTGGGTAGCTTCCATATCCCCATCCTTACAGCTTAGGTTTCCGAAGTCGAAGAGTTCACAATTGTCTGGCAGATGATTTGGCATTTTACCAAATTTTCTTCTTATCGCATCGGGGCCCTGTGCGGCACCCACTCTTCCCTGGTTTCGTTTCACCCCTTCATCGCAGGCATATCCGAGTATTCCAATACCGTTTTGTCCTCTGGCCAGGCTTTTGATCTGGTCCAGATTGGTGGGGAGTACCTTTTCATGCAGATAAAGGCTGTTAGAGCTGCTTCTTCCAGACCATAGTTTTTTCTCAGGTGGTTCGTACCGGTTTTTCATCTTTAGTGATGTATAGGGAATATATCGTTTAATAGTTCATCATCTACCAGTTCTGGCAGGGTTACTCGCAGGCCTGTGGTTCGCGCCATTTCTCTTTTGATAGCCGATAAGGCCTCAGGATTACGTGCCCAACTCCTGCGGGCAATTCCGTTATTAACATCATAAAACAGCATATTTTTAAGCTGGGCGGAGGCCTCCTCTGAACCGTCGAGGAGCATCCCAAAACCGCCATTGATCACCTCGCCCCAACCAACGCCTCCACCATTGTGTATAGAAACCCAGGTAGCTCCTCTGAAACTATCCCCAATGACATTATGAATGGCCATATCTGCAGTGAACTGACTCCCGTCGTAGATATTACTTGTCTCTCTAAAAGGAGAATCTGTTCCACTAACATCGTGGTGATCCCGACCAAGGACCACCGGTGCTTTAATCTTGCCCTTCCTGATCGCCTGGTTAAAGGCTTCTGCTATTTTGATCCTCCCTTCTGCATCGGCGTAGAGTATTCGGGCCTGGGAGCCAACCACAAGCCGATTCGCCTCCGCTTGTTCTATCCAATTAATATTATCCTGCATTTGCTGCCTGATTTCCTCAGGGGCTTCTTGCTGTATCGCTCTGAGTACTTCCAGTGCCAGCATATCAGTTGTTTTTAGGTCTTCCGGATCACCTGAGGTACAGACCCATCTAAAGGGCCCGAAGCCATAATCAAAACACATCGGACCTAAAATATCTTGTACGTAAGAGGGATATCTGAAATTCTTACCGCTCTCATCCATCACTTCTGCACCTGCACGTGAGGCTTCGAGTAAAAAGGCATTTCCATAATCGAAAAAATAGGTCCCTCGTGCCGCGTGTTTATTAATGGCATCGACCTGGCGTCGCAGAGATTCCCTGACCTTCTCTTTAAATGCTTCAGGCTCGTTCGCCATCATCAAATTCGATTCTTCAAAAGAAAGGCCTGCCGGATAATATCCGCCGGCCCAGGGATTATGGAGTGAAGTCTGATCCGATCCCAAATGTATAAATACCTCATCTTCATAAAAACGCTCCCATACATCCACTATATTGCCTACATAGCCCAGCGACAAAATCTCCTTTTTGGCAATCACTTCTTTTGCTCTTGCCACGAGTTCTTCAAGTGAGTAGATCAGCTCATCTACCCAGCCTTGTTGGTGCCTTTTTATTGCAGCCTGTGGATTTACTTCCGCGCAGACGGTGATGCATCGGGCAATATTGCCAGCCTTAGGCTGCGCCCCGCTCATGCCACCCATCCCAGCGGTCAGAAATATTTTTCCTGCCGGGGATTCATCTGACTCCAGCACCTTTCTGAAGGCATTCATAACCGTAATAGTGGTGCCATGTACAATACCCTGTGGCCCAATATACATATAGGAACCCGCAGTCATTTGTCCGTATTGGGTTACCCCAAGCGCATTAAATCGTTCCCAATCATCCTGACTCGAATAATTGGGGATCATCATACCATTGGTGACCACCACTCTCGGGGCATTCTTAGAGGAGGGAAACAACCCCATCGGATGTCCGGAATACATATGCAACGTCTGATCTTCTTTCATTTGAGACAGATATTGCATAGTAAGCAGATATTGCGCCCAGTTTTGAAAAACCGCCCCATTACCTCCATAGGTGATAAGCTCTTCCGGATGCTGTGCTACCGATAGATCGAGATTGTTCTGGATCATCAACATAATAGCCGCTCCGGCCCTGGTTTCTGCCGGATACTCAGACAGAGGACGGGCATATATCTTATACTCCGGTTTAAACCGATACATGTATATTCTGCCATACTGTTCTAATTCCCTGGCGAATTCTTCAGAGAGTTCCTTATGCCATTTTTTAGGAAAATATCGCAGTGCATTCCTTACCGCCAGGCGTTTTTCCTCCATACCCAGAATATCTTTTCGTTTAGGAGCCCGGTTAACATTCTCCGAAGGAATTCTTGCAGGGGGCAACTCAGTCGGGATGCCCTGTTTAATCTGCATTCTAAAACTCAAAAGCTCATCGCTTGGCGGCATGAGGATTACATTTTATGTTTATCATATGCTAATTGGCCATTTTTCCAGACCATGCAAGGTTTTAAATTTCCCTGATTGTACAGAATTTCATTATAGTGAGCTGTATGGAATACGGCCAGGTCGGCCTGAGATCCAACACGCATTGTACCCCGATCCTCAAGGCCTAAGGCAGCTGCGGCCCGAAAAGTAATACCGGCGATAACCTCGGCATTGCTCAGTTTTTCAAATGCTCCCAGTATCGCTGCCTGGGTCAGAAGATCGCCCATTGGCCCGGAACCAGGATTATGGTCGCTTGCGATTGCCAGTGCCCCTCCTGCATCGAGAATGCGTCGGGCAGGTGTGAAGGCACAACCAAGGCCCAGAGAAGCTCCGGGTAAAGCAGTTGCAATAACAGTACTTCCGGCCAGTAATTTTATTTCTTTTTCGGTGCTGGCCTCCAGATGATCTGCGCTGATCGCACCCAGCTTTACTGCCAGTTCACTTCCCCCTGGGCTAAATTGATCTGCATGTACCGTAAGCTTGAAGCCCATTTCCCTGGCTCGCAAAAGATATGTTTCGGCCTCTAAAGTGGTAAAGGCACTTTCTTCTACAAAGATATCTACCCGTCTGCAAAGGTTCTGCTCTATGATCTGCGGGAATAATTCTTGTATTATCATATCGAGATAATCTTCAGGACTCCCATCGAAATCTCTCGGACAAATATGGGCCGCCAGACAGGTGGGAATAAGATCCTGAGGTATAAGGGCATCAGCCTCAGCAATGGCCCGAAGCATCTTTAGTTCTGCTTCAACAGATAAACCATATCCGCTCTTCACTTCAATGGTGGTTACGCCATTCTTCAGATGTCTTTTAGCACGTTTTACAATTCCCTCGACCAGTTCTTCCTCTGAAGATTCCCGGGTTTTGGTCACCGTATCCCAGATTCCGCCACCTTCCCGGGCAATTTCAAGATAGCTCTTACCCGCATTTCTCATCGCGTAATCTCGTGCTCTGGATCCTCCATAACAGATATGAGTATGAGCATCAATAAACCCGGGGAGACAAACATGACTTCCCTTTAGATATAGTTCTGAGAAATCCCCACCGGCCAATTGGGATTTTAATTCCCTGTAAGGTCCTATCTTCTCTATACGACCCTTGTTGATAACAATCCCACCGTCCTCTATTAATTCCAGATCACCATCACGGATAGGGCCATTTACCTTCAGATTGGTCATTGGAAGGATCTGCGAAAAAGGTCCGATAAGTGTTGTTTTGCTCATAGCGATCAGCTTAGTCTGAATTCCTTCGAATATGGGGTTCCAAGTGATAGACCATTAGATTCACATACCTGGTCTACCAACCTGATCATCTCACCACTTCGAATCATTTCGATACCTTTTTCGATATCATCGGCAAATACTCTGTCCTTGTCGGCGAAGCTAACCTTAGAGCGCACCCATCGGTGTACTTCCTCCAGAATGATTCCAGATTTTAAAGGTTTCCTGAATTCGAAAGCCTGAGTGGCGGTCAGTAATTCGATAGCCAGGATCTTCTCAACATTTTCTATAACATGAAGTGCCTTCCTGCCCGATATTGAACCCATACTAACGTGGTCTTCCTGGCCTAAAGAGGTGGGGATACTATCAGCACTGGCAGGGAAGCAAAAGCTCTTGTTTTCGCTTGCCAGTGCAGCACTGGTATATTGCAGGATCATATAGCCCGAATTAATGCCGCTATCCTCCATCAGGAGTTTTGGAATACCAGGGCTATTACCCTCCAGTGCAAGGTAAATCCTTCTGTCTGAGATATTGCCCAGTTCGGATGCAGCAAGACAGTTATAATCGAGAGCCATTGCCAGGGGTTGCCCGTGGAAATTTCCCCCGCTTATGGTGAGGTCTTCATTGATGATTACCGGGTTATCGGTAACGGAGTTCATCTCAATTTCGAGTAATTCTTTCAAATGAAGCCAGGCATTCCTGCTGGCGCCGTGTACTTGCGGGATACACCGTAATGAATAAGGATCCTGGACCCGATCACAGTCTATATGATCTTCCATTATTTCGGACCCCTTCAGTAAGGAAGTTATCCTCTTGGCGACATGAATGCTACCTTTATAAGGCCTCAGGGCGTGTAATTCCTGGTAAAAAGGTTTAATAGAGCCCTGGAGTCCTTCTATCATCATCGCTCCGATGATATCCGCCTGTGCCATACAATGCAACATTTTGTCTAATACCCGGATGGCATGAGCGGCTATGAACTGAGTACCATTAATAAGGGCCAACCCTTCTTTCGGCCCCAGTTGGAGCGGTTTCAAACCGGTTGCCTCAAATAATCTGGCGGTAGGCATGGTCTTGCCTTTATAGTTCACTTTCCCCAAGCCGATGAGTGGTAGAAATAAGTGAGACAACGGTGCCAGATCGCCTGAGGCACCTACAGAACCTTGAGATGGAACTACCGGCACAGCTTTGTTTTCGATATGCCAAATGATTCTTTCAAGTGTTTTCAGGGCAATGCCTGAATAACCTTTTGCAAGGGCATGAGCTTTGAGCACGAGCATTAATTGAGCCAGATCATCGTGAATTGGCTGGCCCACGCCCACACTATGGCTTTTTAGTATGTTTTCTTGAAGTATCCTGGTTTCCTCTTTAGAAATACGGGTAGTACAGAGCGGGCCAAATCCGGTATTGATACCATAAACAGGATCACCTTTCTCCACAATTTTCTGCACGATAGCTTCGCTCGCCCTAATCCTTTCACGGGTGTTTTCCGATAATTCGACACTTCTTATATTTTGGGCAATGGCGATAGCCAGGCCAGCGCTAAGCTGCTCTTCTCCCAGGGAGAAAGGGGTAGTAGTTGCGTTCACTGTTCAGAACTTTTTACACCATAAATGTATTCATTAAGTTTCTTTTTTACATCATAGGGGGTACACAATATTCTTAGGAAATAATTAGGATGTTGAAGTACTCAAATCACTATTTTTGAGCTTAAAATTTATAAATGATCCTAGAACTGATCAAAAAAAGGAGAGCTGTATTTCCAGTCCAGTACAACAATCAACCCATCAACCGGGAAACGATCGAAAAAATTCTGGAGGCGGCCAATTGGGCACCTACTCATAAGCGAACAGAACCATGGAGGTTTAAGGTAGTCAGGGGAGAGGCCAGGGAGAGACTTGGAATTTTCCTTTCTGAAAAATACCTTGAGACGGAAAAGAGACCCAAACATATCAAGGCCAAAAAGCTGCTGGATAAACCCAGGCAGGCAGCTGCGGTTATTCTCATCTGTATGCAGCGCGACCCTGAGGAGCGTGTTCCAGAATGGGAAGAGATAGCGGCAACGTCTATGGCTGTCCAGAATATGTGGCTTATGTGTACTGAAATGGGAATAGGATGTTATTGGAGCTCACCGACGCTGATTTCGCATATAGGAAGTTTTACCACATTGCAGCAAGGTGAAAAATGCCTTGGCTTATTTTACATGGGCCACTTCGATGGAAAATTGGAGGAAGGCGAACGAACTCCTATGGCTGAAAAAGTGAGCTG
>JBDNAQ010000337.1:0-5279 GCA_039768345.1 Flavobacteriaceae bacterium | reverse complement strand
TATCCGCATCGCTAAATGCCACCCTGTTTGTGATGCCACCATCATCCTTACCATAGTTTGCCAGTTCCAGTATGGTCTTTTCCAGCCGATCCTGATTGATCTCTGGAATTTGAGCGATTGCAATTTGCTGGCAAAATATGATCGATAGAAAGAGAAAACGAGTCGAATTAAAAACCATAATCAATAAATGCTAATTGTGGAGGCTAAATGTATTAAAAATAGCCAGGTTACTGATAGATATGTAATACTCAAAAGTGGATTTAATTCAGTTGAGTAAAGTATTGATGTCGTCAATTAAACGTAGAATTTCGCTATCCTTAGTACCATCATAGATACCTCTAATTTGTTTCTCCTTGTCAATAAGAACAAAGTTCGGAGTATGAATAAAATCCTGAAGCAGGCCATCACTTTCATCGACCACTGCAAAATAGCTTGTTCGCGCAAGATCGTATATATGCTTTTTGTTTCCAGTTGTAATATTCCAGATAGAATCATTGGCTCCGTGTTTGCTTGCATACTCCCGGAGCACCGAAACACTATCAATTTCCGGTGTAACGGAAATAGATAACAATTTTAAATTGCTATTTGTCATAAAAGCTTCCTGAATTCGCTCCATATTATTCGACATTACCGGACAAATGCTGGGGCAACGGGTGAAAATGAAATCGGCTACATATACTTTCCCCTCATAGTCCTGCTGGGTTACGGTCTCCCCATTTTGATTGATGAGGGAAAAAGGCGCAACCCTGTGATGCTCACTTATCATCTGGAAACTGAGGTCTACTAACTGTGGATTAAAATCAGAGGGGTTGTAAACGGGCAGCTCTTTATCATTGGAATTATTAATCACCAACCAAACCATAATGATGACCATTATTGAAGACAAGCCGTAAATAATTCTCTTCTTATTTTTTCGCCCAATCAATCTGATAGAATCTAAATTAAATCCAATTTACAGAACAGAAGTAGAAATTTCAATGTCGGCATGTTCCCATGCCTTATCGAATTCAGCCCTTACCTTTATGGCTTCCTCTGTTCTGCCTTGATTTTGTAAACTGTGGTATAGCCCCATAAGAGACCAGCCATTTTGCCTTATAAACTCAAGGTCTTCACGGTAAACTTTCTCAGCAGCATTATACTGGCCGTCTTTGAGTAAGACAGCCCCTAAAGACTGTCGGGTAGGAATATGCCATGGGGAAGGTTCGCTATAAATTAGCTGGTCTTCGAATGCCACCGCCTCTTTAAGGTGTTCGATGGATTCTTTTAAGTTACCCTGATAAGCCGCTACCTCACCAAGGAGGACTTTGTGCGCTACTTTGGCGATGTTAGAAGAAGGATTGGTATAATTGGCAATAACTTCTTCCAGCATCGGATCTTTCAGCATGGTTTCAACAGCCTCGACTTCCTCAAGAGCTTCTTTTAAGTTGTCTTTCCTTAAAAATGCAATCCCTCTGGCGTAATGCCAGATGAGCTTTAGGTGTTTATAATCATCTCCCGGATAGGGGATAGTCAGTATCTGGTTCCATTTTCCAAATCGGGTATATGCCAGCATCGGAGTAGAAGCGAAATCCTGAAGAAAAGGAAGCGTTGCCAATTCAGCAAGCGGTACTTTTTCTGCGGTCTTTTTTGCCGCATCGATCGCCATTTCGCTTGCCCCCAGCAAACTTGAGGCAGACCAGAGAAAATGGATGTTGTGAGGATAGTATCCCAGCGGATACATCCCTTGAGAAAAGCATTGCGATATATAATCCTCATCGGCCAAAATGGCCATCTGATTTGCCTTAACAGCGTCTTCATACCTACCTATCCGAATGTAAATATGTGAAGGCATGTGTACCAAATGTCCTGCAGCCGGCATTAACCCACCCAGAATATCAGCACTTTTTTCAGCAAGGTCGGGCTTGGGCAGTTCCACCATATGTATATAGTAATGATGGGCACCCGGATGTTTTGGATTCAAAGCGAAGGCCTTTTCCAGTGCTTTCTTGGCTTCGAGCGTATTGGGCATAGGATTTCCGTCGTTATCCCAATAATTCCACGGCATGGTATTCATCACCGATGCAGCAAACAGGGTAAGGATATCCGCGTCTTCCGGATATTTCTTATGCAGTTTGTCCATGGCCTCCATATACGCAAGGTTTAGATCCTGCAACTCCGTATTTGGATCCTTGCTGTATCGAACCGATAAGGCCTCGATCATCGCTTTTTCCTTAAGTGAAGCATTAGCGGAAGACTGCTTTGCTTTTTGAATGGCCTCATAGCTCTTCATTCGGCGTTCCTGGTCTGGTAAGGCATCATTTATATTCGGACCAAGCGCATAGGCTTGTCCCCAATAGGTCATAGCGGCATCCGGATCGAGTCGGGAAGCTTCCATAAAAGCCCTGTGGGCCTCAGCATGGTTAAAGGCATAGGTAAGACGGATACCCTGGTTAAAGAAGGCCTGGGCTCTTTCATTATCAGTCCCGATCTCAAAGTGAAACTCCCCCAGATTTTCAAAAAGTGGAGCGATTTGCTGGGTAGTATCTACCTCAAAGAGGTATTTGGCAACGGTACACTTGATCGCGTAAAAAGAGGCTTTTTGCGATTTATCCATTGTATCTTCACGAGAAGTACTAGAAAAGTAGAATGCAGACAGCAGTACTACAATAAGAAGCAGCAAACTAGTTTTTGTTTTCATTGTTAATTGATTTATAGTGCAAGGTTGTTACATATTATTACAGTGCTTTTAAATAGAGTATTGCCCCAGAAAAGCTTTTGCTTCCTCCAGTTCAGGACGCGTACTCTGAGTACCCTCAGTCAGTTTTATTAGCGCTTGAAAATAATTGGAGGCCTTATCAAATTCAGTCGCTTGTTTGGCGGCAACCGCAGCTCCATATATCCCGTTGAATCTATTTGGATTGATCTGCAGATTTCTTTCGTATACATTTAAGGCTTCAATTGCCTGTCCATCATCTAAAAGTGTCTTAGCAAGAAATTCTCTGGCAGGTATCAGTTTACCCGGAGTAATTCCATGAACCCCTGTTATGTCTTCCAAAGCTACAGCTTCGCGCAATAAGGCAAAACCTTCTTCCTTATTTCCGGAATAATATTCAGTCAATCCTTTAATAATTTTAATCTGAATCAACACTTGATTCCCATTAGCTTCACTACCTCCTTCAATGATTTTTTGCCGCAACACTTCAAGTATCTCAATCTCATCAGATACCATATCCATATTAGAAAGGTGTACGGCTCCTATAGCCTTTGCGAAATGAATCAAAGAACTTTGCCAGGGAAAACTCGCCCAATCAAGTTCCGATTGATGGAACTCCAGCTGAATAGCTTCTTCCCACAAGCTGTTCTCAAGTGCGATACGAGCAGGTATAGCTGCAAACGGATATGCAATAGCCGCCAGGTTAGATGGATAAACTTTATCCATGGTTTTCATGTACCTATACTGCTCCCTTGCCTTTTCATTATCGCCTTGCTGCAGGTAAGCATAAACCAAATATCCCATAGCATGCAATTCGTTAGACCAATGACCTTGAAGGTTTCGCGCTTCGGCATAGCACCTCGCAGAATTGGCTGAATTAACATTCGACTGAATGGATTCATTCCACAATCCCAACCGCGTAAAGATGTGTGAGGGCATGTGTTGTGCATGGGAGGAGGCCGGTGCGATAGCAGCATAACGTCTCGCCGTTGGTAATGCCAATTGAGCCAACTCGGGGTAGTCATAATTGTGAATAATATAGTGAGCAATTCCGGGATGGTTGGGTTGGTCTACAAAAAGCTTTTCGAGAATTTCACCAGATTTTTTTTGGTTGGAATAGCTCTTATCTGTTCTATCTGCTGAAGCTCTTAGCGCCAAGGCATAGAAGACAGCCGCCTCATTATCGTCTTTGTATTTGCGGTAGAGTTTTTCCATTTCCTCTTCATAAAGCTTAGCTCTTGTTTGTTGATCGACGGTCTCCCAGTTTTTATAATAACTACTAATCGCATTCAAATAGTCTTGTTCCCGCTCTCCTTTTTTTAGTTCATTGGCGATTGACAGGAGTTTAGAACCCTTTTCCAGATAGGCATTATTAGATTGATACCACAATGAATGGGAAATACTCATGGCCACCCCCCAATAAGCCATTGCACAACTTGGATCTGCATCCAAAACCTGCACAAAAGCCTTTTCTGCTTCTTCGTACTCAAAAGAATGTAAAAGAGATACGGCAAGATCAAAAGTTTCCCGGTTTTCGAAACTACACGACTGGGCAAAACTCACTTCACCGAATTGATCAGAGCTGCATAAAATGAGCTCCCCCCGTAATAAATCTATCGTTGCCAGCTCATTATCGAGCTTGCTTCTTTTATCCTTACAGGAAGATAAGGCAGTTATAATTAAAATACTTAATACTGCGCGGGCTAGTTTTATATTTTTCATCTTCCTGTAAATTAAAGAGCACCAGTTTTTGGGGAAGGTCTGAATAATGACTAATTGGTGGTCTAGTTGATCAATTGCAGGAATACAAGATACGGATTTTTTTAAGTGTTTTAAGCCGCAATACCATCATGGGTCAGAATAGGTTGGGTAGTTTAACGTAACGATGCCAGCAGTTTTAACCAGGAATTAAGCTGACTGAATAGCGTGAATTTGTCGATAACTCTGTTCCGCGCATTAAAGCCCCATTTGTCGCGCTCTTTAGGGCTGTTTAGCATTTGTTCCAGCATTTTAGCCAGTTGCTCAATATCACTTGGATCCTGATTGATGAGTCCGTTTACTTTATGTTGAACCTGGAAACGTAATCCGGCCGCTCCCGAAACCAGTACCGGTCGTTGTTTCCACATGGCTTCGGTGGCGGTAAGTCCGAATCCTTCTTGAATAGAATTCTGTACAACAAAACTTGAACTTCTTTGTAATGCGTTAACAATCAGGGCATTCTCCTTGGGATTTTCAAGCGGAAGCAATAATATGGCTATATCCTCCTGCAATTCTTTGCTCACACTCTTGTATTGTGCAACGAGTTCGTTGAGTACTTCTATACCCTCGGGATCATCCGAAACATACTTTGGGTCGGGACCCCCAAAAACCAAACGGGTGTATTTTATTCTTTTGTAAGTGACATCCGATTTATCTGCTTTGGCTTCATTCTGCTTTTTCATCAGGATAAAGGCCTCCATAAGTTCCTTAAATCCTTTTAGTCGATCCCAGCGCGAGATTTGAAGAACCACTGGTCTGTAGATAATATCAAGATCAGAATCCTTGTTGACCTTATCAAAACTACCATCGGGCATTACCCGTCGGACTA
>JBDNAQ010000336.1:0-3200 GCA_039768345.1 Flavobacteriaceae bacterium | reverse complement strand
GTATCCCCCAACTCTACGCCCAACTGCAGGGCTTCAAGTGCAAAATCCGCAGCCTTATCTATTTGTCCCTTTCTTTCATATACATATCCTATTTGCGTGTATAGAAATGGTAGGTCGGCAGGGGTCACCTTTTTAATTGCGGAATTCAGGACAATCATTGCACTATCTAAGGCTTCCATCCTGAGCAGAATAGCACCCTGAGTAATCTGGAATCTTCCTTCCCATAAACTGTCTTGGCTGTTAACGGCTAATACCAGTCCTTCCCGATTGAATTCCGATGCCTTGATCAGGTTTCGGGTATGCCAATAATATCCCAGGTCGTTTAGGATGGAGAATTTCACCGAGTCTGTATCTACCTTCATATAGGCATTCTCCAGCGTATCAAGATAGGAGAGCCCAAAATTGTCTGTGTCCACAAAAACTTTATTGTAGGATTTTTCGCTGTCATTAGCTATAATTTGTGAAAAGATAAGGTTGGCGTTCAGCAAAGAACAGAGGATGACACAAACGGCTTTCAACAAACTGGTTGTCATGATGGTTAGGTCTTAGCCGCGGGGAATAGGCAAGGAAATAAATATACAAAAATTAGACAGACCCACTCTCGATAAATGAAAATATCTACTGGGACATTAATTGAGTTGATTCGTCCCTTTTTGTTTTTGGTTATGAGAGAAATATGATTCATTGTATCTAGAAACAATCCGCTCATTTGTGAAATCCCGGACCTTATATACCATGATGGCGCTGACAGTAATGTCGTTTTTGTTGTGCATTTCCTGCCAGGAAAGCCAACATCAGCGGGATCTGGCGATACAGGAACAGCTCCGGGCACAATTAGTATTGTATATAGATTCTTGTTGGAATAAGCAGGATTCGAAGCTTTTAGGTCAACTTGCCACCTCAGGATTTATAAGACATCTTAACGGGATTAGAGTGGCTAAAAGTGCCAACGAAATGGAGGCACATATGAAGGTCTTCTTCAGCGCCTTCCCCGATCTCGAAATATCAATCACAGAAACAGATATAACGGGAAGTAAAATCTTTGTGTTGTGGCAAGCAACCGGAACCAATACAGGTATTTACGGAGAGGTTGCAGCCACGGGCAAAAAGGTAAAGATCAATGGTATGTCGCAACTTTATTTCGATGAAATCGGAAAACTGTACCGCGAGGATGTCTATTTCAATGAGCTCGATCTCCTGCAGCAATTGGGTTATACCTTAACGTTTCCCAACCTGGAATAGCCCGATATTTATTATGGAAATAATCAACTGAAATATTTAATCTAAAACAAACATTATGAAACGACTAAAAATTTGGATTATCGGACTATTATTTATGGCCCCGCTCGGCCTTATGGCCCAGGAGGCACCACAGATGTTTTGGGTGCACGAAGATCAGGTAAAACCTTCAATGGTAATGCAATATGAAGAGGCCGCAAAGCAATTGGCAGACAACTGTAAGAAGCACAGTATTCAGACCCTGGGATGGATTACTACCGCGACCAGCGATTTCCGCTACCTTTATGTATCGCCGATAAGCTCTATGTCTGATATAAATTATGATGGGTTTAAACCATTGCAGGAAGCTATGGGCGACGAGGCATTTGGCAAAATGTTCTCGGATATGGATAAGTGTTATGATTCTCATGGCGATTACATCCTTATGCTTAATAATGATCTGACCTATATGCCGGAGGGTATGACCCAAACGCCTGAGGGTAAGGATTACAGAAGGTTCTACTATATCCGAACTACTCCGGAACACAATGGTAAACTCAAGGAAAAGATGAAGGCGATTAGGGATTTCTACGCAGAGAAGAACTCAAAGGTTCATTACAGGGTATATCAAAGTGGTTTTGGGACCATGGGGAATTACTATCTCGTCGCAATTGCGGCAAAAGATGGTGTTTCTTATGAGACTATGGGCGAAGAGAACGATGCGATCCTGGGTGAAGAACGCCATCAGCTATTCGGTGAAATGATGAAATATGTGACTAGTATTGACGAGGTAACCGGTGAAATGCGCCACGACCTGGCATATATGCCGAAAAAGTAGAAATTAATTCCCCCGGGCTTCGGCTTCGGTTTAACTCAATATGAAGTATAAAATGAAAAGATCAATATTAGCATTAATTATTATTCTGGCGGTGGTTTCCTGCAAACAAGGACCAGAGCGCTGGACAAATCAATCGCCTGAAATCGATGTAGTAAAGGCCCTGGTGGAAGACTATGAAGCCGGTAATTGGGAAGCCTGGAAAGGGCATTATGCCGATACGGCAAAAATTTATCACAATTCCACTAAATCAAATAATGTGGGAGAAACCCTTGAAGGTCTTCGCAACTATCTTGAAACTGTTACGGAATATGGTTTTTCAGATAAGGATATCTATTACGAAATGATCATCGATGATAAGAATGAGAAGTGGGTGAACTTCTGGGGTACCTGGGAAGGCAATATCGGGGCGCTCAACAGAGACCTTACTATACCTATACACTTAACAATAAGGTTTAGCGATGGTAAGATTGTAGAAGAGCACGGTTTTTATAACCTGGCCGAATACGCCGCCGCCATGAGTGAAATTTCGAACCAGGCTGAAGCTGATGAAGAAGCCGAAGAATAACTCAACCAATTACCAACCAAATGATGGAAAGAGGGTCTATTACGGCCCTCTTTTTATATTCTATTCCTTTCAAAATCTGATTCTAAATCAGTATTGCCAAGAAAGCTATTTTTTTGTACATTAGGAAGAAATAGAACCAATACAGATTTCTCAAATCTGTTACCCCATTTCGATCTACGGGCACGCACTTGTACAAGCTGGTATTATAAGTATGAAAAACAGTTTTGGCTTTTATTTAACCCGGTACCTGAAGTCTTCCAATACCCACATATTGTACTGGCAAATCGACTATTCAACTCACTAAATTTTCGTTATATGGAATCTACATTAGCAACCGAAGTACCAAAGCAGCAGCAGCTCAGTCCCACCAGGATCATGAATACTGGTATGGGTTTCTGGGCATCAAAAGTATTATTAACAGCAGTAAATATGGGTCTCTTTACCCGCCTTGGAAGAGGGCCGGCATCTGCTGAAAAACTCAAAACGAAATTAGGACTGCACGATCGTAGTTTATACGATTTTTTGGACGCTTTAGTAGCTATGGGATTCCTGCATAGAAGAGGTCTTAAAGAAACGGCC